>CABYJX010000025.1 GCA_902519405.1 uncultured Gammaproteobacteria bacterium | reverse complement strand
TTAATTTCATAGGGAGGCCGTGAAGCTACTCCTTGCCGCTGTAAAAAAACGATTTGTTGAGCAGCACCTATTGGGCCCACGTCGTCAAAGAGTAGTGCGCTGGCGAGCCCAATCCCATTGCTCTCCCATTGAGAAGAAAATTTCGCACCGATCCAATCAGAAGTAGGTAATCTATGAAGTTGAATACTTAAATCTGGATTTATAAAACTAACCGACTGAACTTCTTCGTTCCTAGAAAACCCATTACAGCAATCAGAGAGAGGGCATATCGTTTGAAATCCGCTCAGCTCCTCGTGCGCAAGCAATCTTGGTGCTCGCATCCATATCGTATTCGGTCCGTTTTTCCATTCACCTTTGCACGCAAGCACCACATGATCAGCAAATGTAGAGTGCCCATGGCTTGCTACAATTTTAGGGAAGGTAAACGCAGATGCTTCAGCAAATTTAGGGGTGTCTATGGCTGTCGTCTTTACGTCACCGATATCTTCCGAGGGTAGAAACAAAGTACTAGCAGTGGCACAGAGCGAGTCCTCTTTGTTCTTTAATTCCAGGGTGCCTCTCGATACATTTCGTCCAGTATGTGTGTGCGAGTAAGTAATTTTAAATCCATCTAAAGGAACTGGACGACAAAGATCAATTGTAATGCGGACAAGCTGCTTATCGGCAACCTCTTGTTCTGCAGCTCTCGCAAGGATACCTGCCACCGGTCCACCATGACATCCGTTCTTAGCCCAAGGACCGCGAGCGGCATCGTTGCCTAGTATCCATCCGTCATCATCAATATGAAAAAAGGCGGTTTCTGGCTTGTCAGATTCAGTCATCTGGACTAATTCCTAATAATCGACCAAAAGTTTGATAAGGATCAGATTTTCCAATCATGGTTTTATGCCTCTCGCGCGTGCTATTTAGATGCGCCTCACTTATATTAACTCCACATCCTTCAACAATTCGATTAGAAAAATTGAAGAGGGCACATATTACTATTGCATCAAAAAATGTTTCTTCACTCCAGCCCGCGTTGAATACTTCTTGAGCATCTTGATCAGTCAGCATAGCCGGCGTTTCAGTAAGTTTTCGAAGATAAAAAATGAGTGGTAACCAACGAGGTTCTAAATCGGCGCTCTCAGGATCTGAGACAAGCTTTTCGATGAGATCGGCTTGGATCCCATATAAATTAGCCACGGCAGCATGAGTGCCATGACAGAATCCACACGAATTTATCGCTGACACGAATGCTGCTATCATTTCCCGCTCTCCAACGGTTAATTCAGAGTCGCCACGCAGAGCGTGATCATGAAATCGCATTAGAGACCAAACACCTTTGGGAAATCTTTGAAAGACATCCGCTAGGTGTGGATTTTCTGGGAGTGAAGGAAATCTTGCCATAACTATCTCCGATGAATTTATGTCATGATTGAAGTATTCCGCTTACTTGGTAACGAGGATGAAACTACATCATATCAATATTGCTGCTGCTCCATCGATGCTTGAAGCAACTAAAATCTTCTATTGCGATATCCTAGGTCTAAGGGATGGCCCAAGGCCAAACTTAAATACACCTGGTTATTGGCTATATAGCCAATCAGACCCAATTGTTCATCTCTCTGAAAGCGTTAAACGCCGAAGTTCTGCTCAAAACAATTATCTAGATCACATTGCATTTGCCGATAATAACCTTAAAGAGCGTCTACAAATTCTGGATAAAAGTGGTCTCGACTACACTTTAAAAAAATTTATGACCAAAGAAATGACCCAGATTTTCCTTTATGACCCCTGTGGCACTAGAATCGAACTTAATTTCTCGGAGTTACCATCTGATATTTAGCTAAAATTTCATAAAAATACGTTGCCTTGCCTCATTGTCGCTCAGTCTACAGATATAAGGTCGAATGTTAAGCCAGCTTTTTCTATCAAGCGATCTATAAGTTGCGATCCAAGAGCGGAAGAGGGTGTCCATATACCTCCCCCTGTTTTTCTTTCGTCTAATGCAAGACAAATAGCTGATTCAGCAAGCATCTTCGAGGTAGAGCCGTAACCCGGATCTCGATCGCCAGTTATCTTTGCGCGAACATCCCTCCCCGGATCATTTGGATGAGAGGCATGTATAAACATTTCGAAGAAACCATTAATGCGGGTTGCTTCATCGGGACCTTCACCAGGTTTGGGTAATCGTTTTTCTACGAGAGCCCTAGTTGGTGCGAAGCTTACCAAACCTATTCCAATGCCCATAGCGATGGTAGCTAAGACAGATCTGATTAGTGATTTACACAGCTGCGCCTCATTATATTGAAAGTCCTCTCCCCATCGGTATTCCAAGCGAGCGTGACTTCTTCTAACTACTCTCCCATTAATTGCTGCCATTATGAAGGGCGCTGTCCACTGTTTAAAAACAGAATCATATTTGAATGTAGATTGATCAGAACCATCTTTTCCTAACTTAGATGTTGGTGGGCAAAGCGAATAAGGATCCCCCATGATCCGCCTAATTGATGGATCATTCTTAGCTTCGTCCAAGACGTTGAGAAGACTAGCAATGGTGCCACCGCTGGCACTGCCACTGCTTCGACCCATACGAGCCACCACTTTTTTCGCGTAAATTTGATGCTGTGAAAACATTTCCTGTTGGATAAAGAAAGTTCCCAAATCCGATGGTATAGAATCAAATCCGCAGGTATGAACTATTCGCGCGCCAGTTTGTCGAGCCCGGCCTTCATATGATTTAATGATCCGATGCATCCATTGCACTTCTCCAGTTAGGTCACAGTAATCCGTTCCAGATTCTACGCAGGCCTCGACCAGCTGGGTTCCAAGTAATGCATATGGCCCAACGGTAGTGCACATCACCTTGGTTTGACTAACTAGATTGTCTAGGCTCCCTCTATCGTTACTATCCGCAATAAATATTTGTAGATTTTTGGTTTCTATTTGAGGACTTAGTGTGGACCGCAGCGCTTCAAGCTTATTTCTATCTCTCCCTGCTATTGCCCAACGTAAATTTTTATTTATCCCATAATTCTCTGCAAGATACTCGGCAACTAATCGGCCTGTGAAGCCGCTAGCTCCCCAGACTATAACGTCAAATTTTTCTGTCATTTTTATAGTCTCTTAGAATTAGTCGCAAAAGTTTGAGGTTATCGAACTCCATGCATCATTCTTTTCAAGATAGGGGATAGGCATAGCAAGATAAGCGCAGCTATAAGACCTACCCAGAGCAGGTAAGTAAAGAGTTCAGTATATCCTAATAGCGCTGCGGCAATATCGATGGTCTCGTCCTTTGTATTGTCAATTGCGGCAATCTTAGCGAGTTGTACTGCGACAAATTCTGAGTATGCAGTTGCGAGGAACCAGGCCCCCATCATTACCCCTAAGACAGATTTGACGGACAATTTTGTTACAGCAGATAACCCAACAGGGGATAAGCATAGCTCTCCTGTAGTATGCAAAAGGTAAGCTAGTACCATCCAATATCCAGACACCAAACCAGCATGATTGGGATTAGCAGCACCAATTACAAGTGCGCCGAAACCTAGCCCTGCCTGCGCGAGCCCTAGAGAAAATTTCACAGGTGTAGAGGGCTCGATATTATATTTTCCTAAAAATGTCCAAAGCCAAGCGAATAGCGGAGCAAAGAGAAAGATAAATAGTGGATTGAGAGAACCAAACTGAGAGGTTGTTAGGTTTAACCCAAAAATAGAATGATCCATTACACGGTCAGCATATAAAGTCATCGAAGCAGCGCTTTGTTCAAAAAGCGCCCAAAACACCACAGTTGATAGTGTCAGCAGAACTAATACAATCATACGACTTCGCTCGACTGGTTCGCACTTCACTCCAATAAACCATGCCAAGCCCGATAGTACTATGAGAGCAAGTCCGTTTAACAATAAGCCCACTACTGCATGCCATTGTAACATTTGCCAAATTATCGCAATGCCAACGATTGATGAAAGATAGATAGTCGATTCGACAGACATTCCAAAAATTAGTTTTTGTTTTAAATTTTGTGCGTCCTTTGGTTCCGCGACGCCCTGCAATAAAGGCTGTCCGCGAACAAAGGTGATTAATCCAAAAATCATACCAATTCCCGCCGCACCAAAGCCGTATTTCCATCCAAAAGTTTCTCCGAGGTAACCGCAGAGTATCGTTGCGGTGAAAGCCCCTATATTTATCCCCATGTAAAAGATAGTGAACCCCGGATCACGCCTTGGGTCATCTGCAGCGTAAAGCTGTCCAACGATCGTTGAAATATTAGGTTTAAGAAAACCTACACCGACAATAATAAGAGCAAGAGATGCATAAAAAAACTGGAGTGCCGCCTCGTCTCGAATAATTTCTCCATTGAGCAGTCTCGCCTGTTGTCCCTCTAATGCCATACCCAGATGGCCGATAACGAGCAAAACTCCACCAAAAATAACCGCTTTTCGCATGCCGAGATACCTATCGGCTAACATGCCTCCTATCACTGGGAGAGCGTATACTAGGGCAGCATAACTTCCCAATACTTCTAGACCGTTACTGTCTGAGAAAAGGTGGTACTTTGTAAGGTAAAGCAGCAGCAAATACTTCATGCCATAGAATGAGAATCGTTCCCATAGTTCGGTTGCAAAGCAAACGAAGAGACCTGGAGGATGGCCAAAGAAACTGTCTTTTACTCCTAATTTAAACATGGAATCTATAGTCCTCCATACTTCTCCATTTCTTACGATGCGACTTTCGAGTTACTTAAATTCATTAGAGGAATGTTATAGTGAAACTAACATGTACCCAAGTCCTCAATTGGTAAATTGATACAATAAAACCTAATATTCTGGCTTTTTTTGATGTTAGAAATACCACCTCCATACCTAGCTCGTTGATGGCAAGATGAATTAGACTGTATCAAATAAAGTCTTCAAAGCAAGAGGGTGCTGAGTGACAGCAAATATTTTTTATCAAGGTGTCGAACTTTTACTTTATGGGATGAGCACTGTCATTGCTTTTCTAGTTTTGCTTATTGGTGTTACCAGACTGATGTCGTGGATAATTTTTAGATTTCTTTCTGAGTCTATCGATTCGCATCGTACCTCTATAGCGGGTCCTAAAGTTGATAATAAAGTGATTGTAGCAATTGGCTTAGCGCTAAGACAGTTTCGTAATTCTAAAAGAAACCATCGCACCTCTTAAGGAGTTGAAGATTGAGTAGGGAAAAAAGCAGATCTCCTTTAGGTATTACTGATGTAGTTTTAAGAGATGGGCATCAGTCATTACTGGCCACGCGACTGCGCTTGGAGGATATGCTTCCTATAGCGTCCGCTATGGATCAAATCGGATATTGGTCGATTGAGTCGTGGGGAGGAGCCACCTTCGATGCATGTATACGCTATCTGGGAGAGGACCCTTGGGAGCGAATCAGAGCCCTCAAAGAAGCAATGCCAAATACACCTCAACAAATGTTGTTAAGAGGACAAAACATTTTGGGTTACAGGCATTATGCAGATGATGTAGTTGAAAAATTTGTCGAAAGAGCCGCAAAAAATGGTGTCGATGTCTTTAGAATTTTCGATGCTATGAATGATATGCGTAACGTTCGAGTGGCTTTGGAGTCAGTCAAAAAAGTAGGGAAGCATGCTCAAGGCACTCTGTCTTACACAATTAGTCCTGTTCATACCATGGATACTTGGGTAGATCTGGGCAGGCAGATAGAGGATCTAGGCGCAGATTCCATAGCTATCAAAGATATGGCTGGTCTGCTGAACCCATATGATGGCTATGAACTTGTAACCCGACTTAAGAATGCCTGTAATATACCAATACACATGCAATGTCATGCGACAACGGGACTATCAACGGCGACAATCTTAAAATGCGTGGAGGCGGGTATCGATAACGTTGATACTTCAATATCCTCTATGTCCATGACTTATGGGCATTCTCCGACAGAGACAGTCGTTGCAATTTTGAAAGATTCCGACAGAGATCCTGGGCTAGATATAGTGAAGCTAGAGGAGATAGCAAGTTACTTTCGTACGGTACGAAAACGTTACGCACAATTTGAAGGATCATTAAAAGGCGTGGACTCCCGGATATTAGTTGCACAAGTACCAGGGGGTATGTTGACTAACATGGAGAATCAGTTACGAGAGCAGGGTGCTGAAGATCGTTTAGATGAAGTATTAGAAGAGATCCCGCGTGTTCGTGCAGACTTAGGTTATATCCCATTAGTTACACCTACTTCACAGATCGTGGGGTCTCAGGCGGTATTAAATGTACTCACTAGCGAGCGATATCAGTCGATTACTAGAGAAACCGCGGGTGTTCTAAAGGGAGAGTATGGAGCCACACCAGCGAAGATGAATGTAGATCTGCAAGCTCGAGTTCTTGAGGGAGCTGAAGTTATTACATGCCGACCAGCCGATCTGCTTGCACCGGAGCTTGAGTCGTTGCGTCAAGAGGCTAGCGAGCTACTTGCAGGGAACGAATATAGCTTGTGTGAAGGAAATGAAGATATCGACGATGTGTTGACCTATGCGCTATTTCCACAGACCGGGCTTAAGTTTCTTCGTAAGCGCGGCCATCCAGAATATTTTGAGCCTCCTCCTCAGAGTGCTCTACCATCATTTTCGGTGGAGCCATTTAACGAGGCCGAAGTTTATACGGTCGTTGTAAATGGAGAGAGATTCATAGTGCAAGTTGCCGAGGGGGTAGATACTCCAGTGGTGCTGGAAGGCGTAAGCCCAGAGGCCTCTTTGAGTTCTTCTTCGGATCATAAGAAAATCCGCGCAGCACTCGCAGGAAATATTATTAGAGTGTTAGTAAGTATGGGGCAAAAAGTAGAACAAGGGGAGGTGCTTCTGATTCTTGAGGCAATGAAGATGGAAACAGAGGTTGTTGCACCTAGTGCAGGCACTATCAAAGAGATTTTAATAAGTAGTGGCGATGCGGTGTCAGTGGGCGATTGCCTAATTATCTTGAGTAATATATGAATCTTAATCTTTTTTATGATTCGGGCTTGTCTCAACTTCAACTTGGACAAGCTCTAATGATCATCGTTGGTATTTTACTGTTATATTTGGCGATTAAGCGCGAGTTTGAGCCTTTGCTGTTACTTCCCATTGGTTTTGGATGTATTTTGGCGAATATTCCTGGGGTAGGGCTGGCATATTCTGCCATCGAAAATGCTTTGATCGCGGGGAATGTTCAGGTCTCATCTGTTGTTGCGGAACTTCTCGGAGAAATGCCCAGAGAGGTACGTTCCACACTATCACTGTTGCAGACGCAACCGAATCTTTATTTAGCCGCTGATCAAGCCGCCATTACTGCAGGCTATTCTAATGGTATTTTATTTAGTTTTTATCAGGTTACGATCGCATCAGGAGTAGCACCGCTAGTCATTTTTATGGGTGTTGGAGCAATGACGGATTTTGGTCCGTTGCTTGCTAACCCCAAGACCTTACTTTTAGGCGCTGCGGCTCAGTTTGGAATTTTTTCGACGGTATTGGGTGCCTTGGCTCTGACTTCTGCCGGACTTATGGACTTTTCGTTAGCTGAAGCAGCGGCAATTGGGATTATTGGTGGCGCAGACGGACCAACTGCGATTTATGTGGCAAGCCTTCTGGCTCCTGATCTACTTGGTGCTATTGCTGTAGCCGCGTATTCATATATGGCTTTGGTACCTCTAATTCAGCCACCAATTATGAGAGCGCTAACGTCAGAGAGGGAACGGTCAATAGTTATGACCCAACTCCGTCCAGTGAGTCAAACGGAAAAAATTTGTTTCCCAATACTATTGGTTTTGCTAGTAGGTTTAGTACTACCAGCAGCGGCACCTTTGTTAGGTATGTTTTGTTTTGGTAATCTTATGCGGGAAGCTGGTGTGGTAAATCGTCTGAGCGAGACTACTCAGCATTCATTAATTGATATAACCACTATATTTTTAGGTTTGTCAGTTGGCTCTAAGCTAGTTGCAGACAAATTTCTACAATTCAACACTTTGGGTATTCTGTGCTTGGGGATGATCGCTTTTGCCATCGGTACTGCGTCAGGAGTTTTAATTGCTAAGCTTATGAATCGGTTTTCCACTACGCCGCTTAATCCTTTAATTGGTTCTGCGGGAGTATCTGCAGTACCAATGGCAGCTAGAGTTAGTAATCGGGTGGGGCTAGAGTCTAATCCACAAAACTTTTTATTAATGCACGCCATGGGTCCGAATGTAGCCGGCGTCATTGGCTCAGCAATAGCCGCCGGTGTCATGATCGGCTTGGTAGGAGTGCCGAAATAATCCTTATTAGTTTTTTTGTTTGTCCTAAAGCCCGTATCTATTCAGGGCAATATAGAAAGAGGTAATGGAAACACTTTATAGTGCAGCTATAGCTTGAATTTTGTAGACTACGCGGGTTTTCTTCCTTGAATCAATGGCCAAATAGAGTATGTCTTGTTATGAATCCAAATTATCTTGATTTTGAACAACCTATTGCAGACCTTGAAGTGAAGATCGAGGAGCTTACAAACGTTGGCTCCGAGGCCGATATGGATATCTCTCAAGAAATTGAAAATCTTAGACAAAAGAGTAAACGACTTACCGAAAAGATCTTCTCAAATCTCAGTCCTTGGGACGTAGTACGAATAGCTAGACATCCTCTTCGGCCGCACGCTATCGATTACATAAACGAGATTTTTTCGGAATTCGACGAACTCCACGGAGATCGTCATTTCGCTGATGACAAAGCAATCATAGGAGGTATCGCGAGACTCGCTGATTCACCCGTTATGGTGATAGGGCAGGAGAAGGGTCGGGCGGTGAAAGAAAAGGTCCATAGAAATTTCGGAATGCCAAAGCCAGAAGGATATCGTAAAGCTTTAAGATTGATGGAGTTAGCGGAGAGATTCCATTTGCCAATTATTACATTCATTGATACTCCTGGAGCATTTCCAGGAATTGATTCGGAAGAAAGAGGAATTAGTGAGGCGATAGCAAAAAATCTTGCGGTAATGTCACGCTTGAAGACTCCGATTATTTGTATAGTGGTCGGTGAGGGTAGTTCTGGCGGTGCTCTGGGTATCGGTGTTGGCGATCATATAGCTATGCTTCAATATTCCACGTATTTTGTCATATCGCCCGAAGGGTGCGCCAATATAATTTGGAAGAGCTCTGAATATTCTGCTGAAGCAGCCAAAGCTATGGGTGTGACGTCATCGGTATTAGAAGACCTTGATTTAGTGGATACAACGATTCAAGAGCCTTTGGGCGGGGCTCATCGGGATATTTCACAGATAGTCACGAGTGTTCAACATCACATCATAGATCAATTGAAATATTTATGCTCATTAACGACGGAAGACCTTTTGGATAGGAGATATCACCGTTTAATGTCTTATGGAGGCAAATGAGTAATTTTTCGCCAATGCTGCAACATCCTAACTTTAGTTGTTGTCAGTTGTGGAAATAACTGATTTTGAATTCGAAAACTTTCTGAGTGCTTCAGGTTGGTATGTGGCTATCAGCGGCGGCACTGATTCGATGGTTCTTTTACACCAAGTTAACCGGCTTCAGCGTCTTAATCCAAGTATTTATCCTAAGCTAGAAGCTATTCATGTAAATCATGGACTCCATAAGGACGCAGATCTATGGGAAAGTCATTGTTCAGATTTTTGTAGTGCGCATGATATTTCGTTCTACGCGGAACGCGTCCACGTAAAAAACGAAGGTGATGGAATCGAGAGCGCAGCGAGAGAATCTCGGTATAGAGTCTTTGAAAAATATTTGCCACCTTCTTCCGTTTTATTCGTTGGCCATCATCTTGAAGATCAAGTCGAAACATTTTTTCTTAGACTAATGCGTGGCGCTGGTTTGAAGGGATTGAGATCTATCTCCAAGAGTCGGTCGCTTGGAGAAGTCACTATAATTAGACCTTTACTAAAAATATCTAGATCTAGATTAGAAGATTATGCGCGACAGCATAATATTTCGACAATTGAAGATTCGAGTAATAGTGATCTTAGTTTAGATAGAAATTTTCTCCGCCATCAAGTATTACCAATGCTAGAGTCGCGATGGCCGGGCTATCGGAAGACCATCTTAAGAGCAATTAGTCATTTTGAAGATGCCGATCAGATGCTCGTTGATTTATTGCCTAAAGAAGCGGATATTAAAAATCAGTTTGGTGATCCGGGCTTATCAATGGCATCTATCAAAGATGAAGGAGAGAGAAACGCAAGATTATTAGTTCGTCGATTTCTGACTGAACAGAGAGTCAGTATGCCGAATCAAGCTTCACTAAATGAGTTCGTAAGGCAGCTTTTTTACGGTCGGGAGGGTTCATCAGCGACTCTGCAAATTAGAGACAGAAAGATTCAACGTTTTCGTGAGGGTATTTTTTTGCTCCCTATGCTTCCGAAATTTTGTGATAAGGACAGTTTAACGCTTTTCCCTAATAAGATTATTGATGTAGAGGGAATTGGGAGTATCACCCTTCGATGCACTTTAAACCAGAGGGTAAGTTCAAAGGGAGATGCTGAGGTAATCTTATGTTGGCGCGGTAGCAAACTGATTTCTCAGTCTAGACGGTTACGTAGCAAGGTTAAGAAGCTGTTCAATGCTAAAGCGATACCACCTTGGTGGCGAGAGAGAGTTCCAATTGCAGTTAAGGATGAAAAGTTAATCGCGATTGGTGTCCTTAAGCATATAAATTTGAGTCTACCAAATGAGAGTGATTGTTTTCTCGAGTGGTATCGATCTGATGGAATGTGACGAAAATCTGAAGCACTGTGAATGAAATCTGCCTTTGTCAAAGATAGCGTTGAGCCGCAGGTTATCTTCTGCTAACCTGAATCCCCATCCTTAGACGGAATCGCGTAGGTGCTCTGGTCGCGTAATTCGTTGTTAATCCAATCGAGGTGCTATGTAGATTCATAATGTCGCACTACGTATTTGTCACTGGTGGTGTTGTTTCATCTCTGGGTAAGGGAATTGCCGCTGCCTCTTTAGCGGCGGTTCTAGAGGCCAGGGGGCTTAAAGTCACTCTTTTAAAATTAGATCCCTATATTAACGTAGATCCCGGAACAATGAGTCCGTTTCAGCATGGTGAGGTATTCGTCACTGAAGATGGTGCGGAAACAGATCTTGATCTGGGTTATTACGAGAGGTTTACACGTACTACCATGGGGCGAAAAAATAATTTCACTACCGGTCGCGTATATAACTCGGTATTAAAGAAGGAGCGCAGAGGGGATTATTTGGGTGCGACGGTACAGGTCATACCTCATGTCACTGATGAAATTAAACGACGTATTAAGATTGGCGCTGGAGACGCTGATATTGCGGTAATAGAGATAGGTGGTACAGTTGGTGACATAGAAGGACTCCCATTCTTAGAAGCCGCTCGTCAACTTACCGTCGAGATGGGCTCTAGTAACACTTTACTCATGCATTTAACATTGGTTCCATACATTAGTGCGGCTGGTGAAATAAAAACAAAACCTACTCAGCACTCTGTTAAGGAACTGCGATCTATAGGGTTGCAGCCTGATATTCTCCTGTGTCGATGCTCTGTCGAGATAGACTTAAGTGCCAGGAAAAAGGTTGCGCTTTTTACGAACGTTGAGGAAAGAGCAGTAATCCCCTTACTGGATGCAGATTCTATTTACCGAATTCCTAGTTCTTTACATGAAATGGGTTTAGACGAATTTGTTTTGGAGAGATTCAATCTTACGTTCCCAAAAGCGGATCTCTCAGAGTGGAAGGAAGTAGTGGATCGCGAATTAAGTGATCGTGAGGGAGTTGTAAGAGTGGCTATGGTAGGAAAATATACGAATCTGGTAGACGCGTATAAGTCTTTAAACGAAGCACTTAGCCATGCCGGCCTAATGACGCTTTGTCACGTTGAGATTGATTATATTGAAGCAGAGGAAATAGAAAAAAAAGGAGTAGGTATACTCTCTAATGCTAATGCGATACTGGTTCCGGGAGGATTTGGTGATAGAGGTGTAGAGGGCAAGATAGAAGCTGTGCGATATGCTCGCGAAAACAAGATACCATTTTTTGGAATATGTCTTGGAATGCATGTGGCCCTAGTGGAATATGCTAGAAATGTTTGTGGACTCCACAAAGCTCACTCGACGGAAATGTCTCCTCTTACTCCTGATCCAGTAGTAGCCTTGATCAGTGAATGGCAAAATGCAGACGGCAGTAAAGAAAAAAGAGACGAAGAATCAGATTTGGGAGGCACAATGCGATTAGGTGCCCAACCATGCCACTTGCAGAAAGGAAGTCAGGTGCACGGTATTTACGCTTCGGATTATGTCGAGGAGCGACATAGACACCGGTATGAGGTTAATAATAATTATTTAGAGATTTTTGAGGAAGCTGGCGTACGTATAGCGGGTTGGTCAGAGGATAAAGCTTTAGTTGAAATGATCGAACTCCCAGAGCATCCTTGGTTCATCGCATGTCAATTTCATCCTGAATTCACTTCTAGACCGCGAGGGGGACATCCATTGTTTACAAGTTATATTAAAGCGGCGCTTAAACATGCAGACAGATAGCTCTCTAGTAATATCATGTGTGTTCCCATGTTAAGTCAGAAGGTTGTGGTCCTCGGTAATATTTCTTTCTCTAATGACTCTTCGTTAGTAGTGATTGGTGGATTGAACGTAATCGAATCCAAGAATCTAGCACTAGAGACAGCTAGTGAATTCGTGGCAGTTTGTAGAAAACTTGATATTCCCTGTGTTTTCAAAGCTTCATTTGATAAAGCTAATAGATCCTCGATTAGATCATTTAGAGGTATTGGAATAGAGGCAGGTTTAGAGGTGTTAGCAGAAATTAAATCCAAATATGATGTTCCGATCTTGACCGACGTCCATTTACCAGAACAAGTGGAGAGAGTAGCGGATATAGCCGATATATTACAATTGCCGGCTTTTCTTGCTCGCCAGACAGATCTTATTGAAGCGTTAGCAGGCACAAAAGCAGTCATAAATATAAAAAAGCCTCAGTTTTTGAGCCCGACACAAATGGTGTATATCGTCAAAAAGTTTCTACAGTTTGGTAATGATCGTCTCCTTATTTGTGAACGCGGTTCTCAGTTTGGATATGATAATTTAGTAGTTGATATGCTGGGCTTCGGTGTTATTAAACAGATATGCCATGGTGCTCCAGTGATTTTTGATGTAACACATTCATTGCAGGTTCGGGATCAAGGAGGAGAGTCATCCGGTGGTCGTCGCTCCCAAATCCTCGAGTTTGCTAGAGCCGGTGTGGCGACCGGTTTGGCAGGACTTTTTATTGAGGCTCATCCAGAGCCAAATAAAGCACTATGTGATGGACCAAGTGCATTACCTTTAGAGCATTTACAGCCATTTTTAATGCAGATATCAGCGTTAGATAAGCTTGTTAAGAATTTTCCAGATCTAAAGATCCAATAATCTACTTGAATATTTTGGAGATCTAATGAGTCGTATATTAGATGTAAAGGGTTTTGAGATGCTAGATTCTCGAGGTAACCCGACCGTTATGTCAGAGATTACTTTAGATTGCGGTATTCGATCAATTGCATTTGCTCCATCCGGAGCGTCCACGGGTGCCCGTGAAGCGGTTGAGCTGCGCGACGGTGATGCGCTAAGATATTCTGGGAAAGGTGTATTAAAGGCGGTATCGAATATCAATGGACCAATCAAGGATATATTGATTGGAAGAGATCCGCTAGCTCAAGGAGAGATCGATGACTTGATGGTAGGACTAGACGGTACTCCCGATAAGTCAGACCTAGGTGCTAATGCGATTCTTTCTGTCTCCTTGGCGAATGTAAAAGCCGCAGCAGTACTCATAAAACAACCTCTTTATATGCACCTAGCTTCGCTAGCGGGAAATTCAAGTTTAAGTATGCCAGTACCTATGATGAATATAATCAACGGTGGTGCACATGCGAATAATAATATTGATATTCAGGAATTTATGATTCAACCAGTTTCTACTCCAAATTTTCGTGAGGCGATCCGAATGGGTACTGAGGTTTTTCATTCACTAAGAAATCTCTTGATTTCTGAGGGTTTAAGCACTGGAGTTGGAGATGAAGGTGGTTTTGCTCCAGATCTTTCCTCTAATGACGCTGCGCTAGATCTTATTTCGCAGGCTGTAGATCTCGCGGGTTATAAATTAGAAACAGATATTATGTTGGCACTTGACTGCGCTGCATCTGAATTTTGTAGAGATGGAGTTTACCGAATGTCAGACGATACTCAAGTTTATACGGCTGAGCAATTAGTCGGCTATCTTGAAAAACTCTGCGTAAAGTACCCTATTTCGTCAATTGAAGATGGCTTGGATGAAATGGATTGGGAAGGATGGAAGTTATTAACCGACCGCTTGGGAGACAAATGTCAGCTAGTTGGAGATGATCTGTTCGTGACAAATCCAAGTATTTTTAGTGAGGGTATCAGTCAAAGAATAGGAAATGCAATTCTTATAAAGCTAAATCAAATCGGTACTTTAACGGAGACAATCGAGACAATAAATTTAGCTCAATCGTCTGGTTACGCAGCGATTATTTCGCATAGATCTGGAGAGACAGAAGATACAACTATTTCTGATCTTGCGGTTGCGACAGGATCTGGTCAAATAAAGACTGGGTCCTTATGTAGATCTGATCGAGTCGCGAAATATAATCGATTACTCAAAATAGAGAACGAGATGAAATTTGAAATTCCCTATCGTGGTACAAGCGAATTCGCAAGAGGTCGCTGAGTATGCGACCTTTGATTGTTTTACTTGTTTTTTTACTGGTTGTATTGCAGTGGCAACTATGGTTTTCACCCGGCGGTTTAAGGGAGCGCGCATTCTTGAAGCGTCAAACAGCAGAGCAGGTAAAAAAGAATCAGACTTTGAAATCAAGGAATGCTGCTCTAGAGCGAGAAGTAGAGGATTTAAAGAAAGGCGATAAGGTTATAGAGAGACGAGCGCGGGAGGATTTAGGCTTAATTAAAAATGACGAGATATTTTATCAATATGTTGATCAGATCACATTCAAACAGCAAAGCGGCGATATCACACGGGACACAAAATGAATAGTGTTACCACATGTTGGGTTGTGATTCCAGCAGCGGGTAGTGGTAAGCGTATGGGGATAGACGTGCCCAAGCAATATATGGAGCTTAATGATATGACTATGCTTGAGCATAGTGTTAGTAGTCTTCTTTGTGACCAACGAATTTTGGGTATAAAAATCGCAGTCGATCTAGAGCAGGAGTTGCACTTAGATCTTCCAAACCTTAAAGATCCAAAAGTTAGTTTCGTACAAGGTGGCACCGAGCGAAGTGATTCTGTATTGGCTGGATTAAATGCCTTACTAAATATAGCCAATGAAGCTGACTGGGTTTTAGTACATGATGCTGCCAGACCATGTGTTAGAGCATCTGAAATTAATCAACTAATTGATATTGTCTCAGATTCAGGTATTGGTGGAGTGCTAGCTCAAAAAATCACTGATACGGTCAAGAGAACAGATTCTAACGGTCTTGTGAGTGAAACTGTCCAGAGGGAATCCTTGTGGCGGGCGTTCACACCACAAATGTTTCCTCTAGGTCTCTTGAGAAAATCTTTATTTGCAGCCAAGGCTGCAAATATTTCTGTAACGGATGAAGCCGCGGCCATGGAGAGAATGGGTCATCCAGTGCAATTAATCCCAGGGCTTTCTACAAATATAAAAGTTACTGTTCCTGCTGATTTTGAATTTGCTAGAACTTTTCTAGATTATGTCAAAGGGAATCACGTATCTTTATCGGAAATAGAGAAATGAGAGTAGGCCATGGGTTTGATGTTCATCGCTTTTCTGAGGGTGATCATATAGTTATTGCTGGAGTGACTATACCTTTTTGTAAAGGAATTGAGGCACATTCGGATGGAGATGTAGTAATACATGCAGTTTGTGATGCCCTACTGGGGGCGTGTGCTTTAGGTGACATTGGGAAGCATTTTCCAGACTCTGATCCCACGTTTAAAGACTGCGATAGTCGTTTTTTTCTTAGAAAGATTCAGAAGTTAATTTCTGATAATGGTTATAAGCTAGTAAACCTTGATTGCACGGTGGTCTGTGAAAAACCCAAAGTAGGACCTTATGTAGAGTTAATGAATCAAAATTTAGCGACCGATTTAGATGCGTCATTAGCACAAGTCAATGTTAAGGCAACTACTACGGAAATGCTTGGCTTCACCGGGAGAGAAGAAGGTATCGCTGCTTTTGCGGTAGTGTCTTTAGTACCGATTGATGAGTAAGATGAATCTATCTTCAAATACCAGTTATAGGACAGAATCATATCTTGGGGAGGATATTCAATGAAACCTGATATTGGAGGGATTGGCATGACCTCCCAGCGCACAAGAGAGAGACTTGTGCAGAGATTGATAGATCAGGGTATCACCAATCTCTCTGTCCTTGAGGCTATAAGAACGACTCCAAGACATTTATTTTTGGATGAAGCGATGTCACATCGAGCCTATGAGGATACTGCGTTGCCGATAGGATTCAATCAAACTCTTTCTCAGCCGTATGTAGTCGCGCGAATGACGGAGCTGTTGCTTCGTGACGGGCGTCCCAAAAATGTTCTCGAGATTGGTAGTGGGTCAGGATATCAGACGTCAGTGTTAGCTCAACTAGTCGATGAAGTATATGCTGTTGAGAGAATAAAACCGTTACTTGATAAATCTAGAAAGCTTTTGAGACAGCTTAAATTTCGTAATATAAAATTTCAGCATAGCGATGGTGGCCTAGACCAGCATTCTAGTGCACCATTCGCAGCTATTTTGTGTGCCGCCGCACCTATTTCTGTTCCACAAGTATTTTTAGAACAATTAACACCTAATGGTCGTCTTGTCTTACCCGTCGGGAAAGAATCGCAATCCTTAAAGATGATTACCCGAAAAGGAGATGACTTCGTTACGGAGACTTTTGAATCTGTCCGATTTGTCCCGTTATGCGAAGGAACTTTGAGATAGAATAATGAGTAGGCTTGGTATTTTTTTTCGAGGATTACTAATGGGTACTGCCGATCTCGTCCCCGGTGTCTCCGGCGGAACCATCGCACTTATCTCGGGTATCTATTATAGACTGATAAAAGCTATTAGATGTTGTGATTTGATAGCGTTAAAGTTTTTACTTTCTGGAAATATTAAGCAATTTTGGAATCGCCTAGACGGAGGATTTCTGGTTATCTTAATCTCAGGTATTCTAGTAAGTCTTTTCTCCTTAGCACGAATAGTAGAAGTACTACTAGCAGATTACCCCTTACCAATATGGTCTTGCTTTTTTGGCTTAATTTTAGCATCGGCGCTTTTTTTGATTCATAAAATAGATCATCTTAGTTTTTTTCGTTCGTTTCTTCTATTGACAGGCATAATTTTGTCGGCTTCGGTTGCTCTTTTACCCGAGCTGGCTTTGGTAGGTGGATGGGAAATTATAGTTATCTCAGGTTTTGTAGCAATTGTAGCAATGATTCTTCCAGGGATATCGGGAAGTTTCATTTTAGTACTACTCGGGATGTATCCGTCCTTGATAAAGGCTATATCTGAGATAGATTTATTTTTCTTGTCGCTTTTTTTCGGAGGTGCAATCACAGGATTAATAGTTTTTTCTCGAGTCCTTACGGTACTACTGGCTAAAGCTAACGATGCCACCATGGCAGTGATGTCCGGATTTTTGCTTGGATCTCTTCCTATGGTATGGCCTTGGAAGAAAGAGTTTGGAAAGTATTATGATGAGGACGGTAATCCCTTATCTTTCCAATCTTCCCCGATATCTCCTTGGGAGTATTCCGATTATCACGGAGTGGCTTCGCAAGTCGAATTTTGCATTCTTGTGATGTTACTAGGATTTGTTTCTATTTGTGCACTGGAACTGTTTGCATCTAAAAATGTAGCTAGCAGCTAGGAACTGACTGAGTAATGATACGTTTTCTCTTAACTCTAACCACTATCCATTTCTGTATAATTTTTCTTTATGGATGTACCCAAGGAGGTATTGTTCCGGTTCATGATAAATCTTCCCCAAGTTATTCACCGCTTCCGCTCAAGTATGAGGTTGTTTCTGGAGACACATTATTCGGGATTGCCTTTAGATATGGATTTGATTATCGTGAACTCGCCCGATTTAATGAAATAAAAGAGCCCTATACGATCTTTCCTGGACAAGTCCTTTCTTTTAACAAGGTAAGGCCAGCTGTCGAAAAAATTGGTCCTGACCTGAATGGCGATGGTTATAGAGTACCTAAAAAAAAGGTAAACTCAGTATCTACCCAGGAGGAGTTACCTAACGATCTTTCTAAAGCAGAAGTCACAAGTGACCATAGCTACTCGCAAGATAAGATTTCTCGGTGGGTTTGGCCGACTGAGGGCAAAATATTACGCAAGTTCTCAGGTAGTTTGCACAAAGGTGTCGATATTTCTGGAAGCGAAGGAGATCCTGTTATTGCTACCGCAGACGGACATGTTGTCTATGCCGGTATAGGGATCAGTGGTTTTGGTAAGCTATTAATTATCAAGCATAACGATGAATATCTGAGTGCCTATGGTCACAATGCGAACTTATTGGTTAAAGAAAATGAATCAGTGTCTGCCGGACAGTTAATAGCAAAAAAAGGTAGTTCTGGAACAGATAAAGTCAAACTTCATTTTGAAATTCGTAAAGAAGGAAAGCCGGTGAACCCGCTTGAACTTTTACCGCCTAGATAGAGTCTACATGTTTTGTGTATATTTTTAGCTACGTAATTAAAATTGTAATATGAAGTATTTATTTAAGGCCTGTATTTTATGCGCGTCCTTTTTTTCTATTAAGGTATTTTGTGATGTAAATGACTTTCGAAATTGGACTTCTTCAGGATTAGCCCTTTGGTCTGTTGAGGAGCAGGCTTTAATTGGAAGAGAAGGTGATGGATTTTTTATCAGTAATTTGGAATATAAAGAATTCGAGCTCTTCATAGAATTTTGGATTTCTCGTAATACCAACTCGGGAATTTTTATTCTTTGTCAGGATAGAGAGCACATTAATCCAGAATCATGCTATGAGCTTAATATTTGGGATAATCATCCAAACCAAAATGCGCGGACAGGTTCAATCGTAGGGAAGGTAATGCCTCCTTTAGCAGTGGTGGCAACGGAAGGGAAATGGAATACTTATCGAGTTACCGTGTACGATTCAACAATAGTAGTAAAGGTAAATAATGTTTTGACGGCCATTTACAAGGTTGATGAGTTACGGCCAGGATTTTTAGCGTTACAAAAATGGGGGGGTGGCGAAGTAAAATTTCGTAACCTCAGGATAAAATAGACTGTCCAAAAATTGAAAGTTCACTTCGATCCTTTTTTTAAAGCCACACAAATACGATTTATATAGCCAATATTAACCAGTGCCTAAATACAGGGAATTGCTAATTATTATTATTCTAATCTATCTTTCTAGGAGTGCTAGCTTGTCAGGTTTTCCCTTCCACTCTTCTGCATCTGGAGGAGGGGGCTTCATCTCTGTGATATTCGGCCAAATATCGGCAAGTTCTGCGTTAAGTTCAAGAAAAGACTGTTGATCTTCTGGTAATTCATCCTCAGAAAAGATCGCATCTATTGGGCATTCTGGTTCGCATAGAGCGCAATCTATACACTCGTCTGGATGTATAACTAAAAAATTAGGACCTTCGTAAAAACAATCTACAGGACAGACCTCAACACAATCCGTATGTTTGCATTTAATGCAATTTTCACCTACGACGAACGTCATTTCAACCCACCCTTAGATATTAACTACGGTCTTTAAAACGCTACTGATTTTAACCTTTAGGAGGCGCCCTGAGAAGCGTTTAGTCCAGTACATTTTTTAGTTTGTATAATAAATTTAATGCATCTTTAGGGGTAAGAGAGTCAATATCTAGCTCGGATATCTCTTTAGCTATCTGTACGCTAGGGGTATCTGGAACAAACTCCTCTCCCACGTTTGCCTCGATGATAACTTCCGTGGTTTCTATTTGATTCTCTAGAGTTCTTAATTTTTCCTTAGCAAACCTAATAACACTTGGGGGAACACCCGCTAGCTTTGCCACTTGTAGCCCAAAACTTTTATTAGCAGGCCCTTCTTTAATCTGATGCATAAAGACAATACTGTCCCTATGCTCTATGGCCTCTAAATGAACATTTTTCATCTTAGTAAAGGCAGAGGGTAATGATGTAAGCTCAAAATAATGTGTTGCAAAAAGAGTGAAAGCTCTTACTGATTCAGAAAATTCTCGGGCCGCAGCCCACGCTAAGCTGAGACCATCGAATGTGCTGGTTCCGCGACCTATTTCATCAATTAGAATGAGACTATTTTCAGAAGCGTTACGCAGTATATGTGCCATTTCCGTCATTTCTACCATGAATGTTGATCTTCCCGAAGCCAAGTCATCAGACGCTCCGATTCTCGTAAATATTCTATCTAGTAATGATAGTCGCACGGAATCCGCTGGAACAAAACTTCCAATATGGGCGAGAAGAGCAATTAACCCTGTTTGCCGCATATAGGTAGATTTTCCACCCATATTGGGGCCCGTGATTAATAACATTCGTCGTTCGTCTGTGAGGACTGTATCGTTAGGTATAAAAGAGGTCTCAAGTACTTGTTCAACCACGAGATGTCTACCGCACTTGATTTCGAGAATTTTTTCGTTACAGAACTCAGGTTGTGTTAATGAAAGTCGCTGCGCCCGTTCAGCTAGCATGGCTAGAACGTCAATCTCTGAGACGGCGGCTGCGCATTGTCTCAAGCTGGGTAGTATTTCAGAGAGTTGATCTATGAGTTTATCGTATAGTCGTTTTTCTAATGCTAATGCTCTAGCTTTACTAGAGAGTGCTTTATCTTCAAACTCTTTAAGCTCGGGTGTAATGAACCTTTCGGCATTCTTTAAAGTTTGTCTACGAATATAGTCCTCAGGCGCAAGGTTTGCATTACCTCGACCGATCTCAATGAAATAGCCGTGGATTCGGTTATAGCGGACCTTAAGGGAGTTTATCCCTGTTCGATGTCGCTCTCTTTGCTCCATTTCAATGAGGAAAGCCCCAGCATCAGTACTAATCCCCCTCAGTTCATCGAGCTCTGGACTAAATCCTTCAGCGATCACTCCTCCATCTTTTAATGTAACGGGTGGATTATCTTCAATTGCTCTACTGAGGAGCTCTGCAGTATACTGATGATTCCCCGTTCTTTCTAAAAGCAAAGATAAGTTTTCATCATCTATTACTCTAAGCGATTTTTGGAGATCTGGTAACGAATGAAGGGAGATAGCGAGCTTATTTAGATCTCTTGGTCTTGCTGTTCTCAAAGCAATACGTGAGGCGATCCTTTCAATATCCCAAATAAGCTTAAGTACTTGTCGAACATGCTCAAACTGCCTGTTTTCTATTAACAAAGATATACTCTTCTGACGTTTGTTAATTTCTTCTCTATTACTCAACGGGCGTTTTAACCATCGACGGAAGAGCCGAGTGCCCATAGTAGTAACGGAAGTATTCATAACGCTATACAGAGTATTCTCTTCTCCACCAGACAAATTAAACTCTAGCTCTAAATTTCTTCGTGTAGAGGCATCTAGGATTAATGCGTCATCATGGTTTTCTAACTTGATTGATTGAATATGTGGGATCTCTGCTTTTTGAGTATCTTTTACGTATTGAAGGAGGCATCCGGCGGCACCTAGACCTGCTGTGAGTGACTCACAATTGAAGGACAAAAGATCTTTTGTGCCGAATTGCGAACAGAGGCTTCGCCTTGCATTACCAATATCAAAGTCAGAGTCTGATCTGATCTTGGCGTTTTTTAAATCATGCAGAGATTTAATTTTGAATCCTTCCGAGTGAATTATTTCTGCCGGTTGAAGTCTTTGCAGTTCTGCTTCAAGATCATCACGTCCTTTTAATTCTGCAACACAGAATCGACCACAGCTTATATCTAAATATGCAAGACCGAATATATGATCTTGCTGATTGATGCAAGCAACCAAATTGTCAGTATATTCGTTGAGTAACGCATCATCAGTTAAGGTGCCTGGCGTGATAATCCTAACCACTTTTCGTTCTACAGGACCTTTGCTCGTTGCAGGATCGCCAATCTGTTCGGCTATCGCAACTGACCGCCCTTGTTTTACAAGCTTTGCAAGGTAACTTTCGGCAGCATGATATGGGATACCAGCCATTGGTATGGGTTCGCCGGCAGATTTTCCCCTGGATGTAAGGGTAATATCGAGCAAATTAGAGGCTAAATTAGCGTCGTCATAGAATAGCTCATAAAAATCCCCCATGCGATAAAAAAGTAACTCGTCACTATAATTTTTCTTGATACTAAGATACTGCTGCATCATTGGCGTATGCTCTGCCATCTCAGCTCCCGTAAATAGATGCGCTGATTTACCAATACCATTGTTATATGCTGTCTCGTCCAATTTATTTTTCCGAAAGATTGACGTTTAGTCTCTCATTGGTGAGGCGGGTGAACCAAAGGTTTCTTCAATTAAAGGGATAAAAGACTCTAGGCTATCAATGTTGTAGCTTGGATCAAATGCGGCTTGATCCCACTCGTCTGTAAATTCAACCGCTTTGCTAAACCAGGCTTCATTTTTATAATTTTCCCTTAGATTACGAGCTTTTCCTTGATAGTGATAATAATGTTTACCCTGGAAATCTTGATGAGTACGTACGATGTGATATGCCTCATCCGTGACGTAAGGTTTGATTA
>CABYJX010000024.1 GCA_902519405.1 uncultured Gammaproteobacteria bacterium | reverse complement strand
CTTCCCAATGGGACCGGTGTTTTAGGAGAGGTTCCAAGTTTAGTAAATAATTTATCAACATATTTAAAAATCCCTTTAGGTCGAGAATTCATCGTGCAAGTTCCAGGAGTCATGCACGCAATACTTACAGACACGGAAGTTGCTGAATTACTTAATTGGATCGTGATGAATTTTGACTATAAATATTATGCGAGTGGCGAATTCCTACCCTACACCACCAAAGAGATCGCTAGTATTCGAGAAAAAGGTTATGTAGATATCATTGCTAAAAGAAAAAGTGTCCTCAAATATTCTTCAGTTTTAAAGAAATAGACGATATTGAAAAATAATGTGAAAACGTTTTTGTCCAAAATAGGATCATCTTAATGTTAGAGTGGTATTTCCCATGGAATCATTTGGATTTGGTTTTAAGGACACAGGTTGTCATTTGGATGTTAGTAGTACTTGTCTCCTACTGGATCACGTGGCGATCAATATTTAGAGGGAGGCCTTGGTTCAAAAAGAGGATTGATCAGGATGATGATTGAGACTCTTGTTTTCTCTATATTCTTACTAATGAGTTTTTTCATCGGAGCCCTAGCGGCACGCTCTATTAGTGGCATCTCAGATTTTTTTGTCGCTGGAGCAAAAATGCCGTGGTATTTTCTTACCGGCACTTTTGTAGCATCCAATGTAAGTGCAGGTTTATTTCTTGGTGCTACCAACATGGCTGGAAAACACGGCTACGCAGTCTATAGCTCTTTTTTTACTACAGCTATTGGGTACTTAATTAGCATCGCCGTTGTAGGGATTTTCGTTCGGCGCTTATCAAAATATTACGGGGTATATGACTTTGCTGACATTCTCGCTACTCGTTATGTCAGCCACGCTAAGATTATTCGAGCCATAACAACTGTAGTTCTTCCTATAGTGTACATTCCGCTTTTAGCAGCTCAGTTCATAGCGTTAGCATCTATATCGGAAAGTATATTTGGTATTACCTACGGCTCTTCACTATTAATAATTTCTTGCTTAATTATAGCCTATACCGTTCTCGGTGGAATGCTTGGCGTAGTGTGGACCGACGGATTCCAGTTTTTAGTTCTTTTAGTTGGACTTCTTTTGGCTGTTCCCATTGCAATGAACTATGCTGGGGGGGGTAATTCTGATCTAGGATGGTATCACATTAAACAGCTTTCCCCAGAGATCTTCAATTGGACCAATCAAGGCTGGTCATGGCAAGTTGTGATGGGTCAATTTGCTTGGATTTTCGCCGCACCAGTGATGCCTCATTTAATTACTAGATTCCTAACAGCAAAAGATGAACGACAAATCTTAATAGCCTTGCCTGTATCTTTAACTTTAGGAATGGTTATTTTCGCTTCCGTTATTCCTTTGGGTCTGTTGGGAAGATTGGCATACCCCGATTTAGGGCAGGGAGAATATTATTATTTGGCCTTGGCTCGCAGTCACTTGGGCCCCGTGTTTGGTTCGTTCGCTCTCGCTGGTATCGCGGCAGCGGCGTTATCCACTTGTTCTACGTGTTTAATGATAACTGGACAATCTATTTCTAAGGAGATTTACCAAAAATTATTTGCTCCCCAAGCATCGGAAGAGCACATGTTGTTAGCAGCAAGAGTAACGATTACCTTAATCGGGATCATCACTTTTGCTATAGCCTATATTAAATTACTTAGCATATTCTGGTTAGTAGTTTTATCCGCATCTTTGTTAGCGTCCATATTTTTTATTCCTATTATGGCCGGTTTTTTTTCTGAGAGAGCGAGTGCAAAAGGAGCGATAGCCGCCGCTATAGCAGGAGGTAGCGCAGCGCTAATTGTTTTTATTATTAATGAGGCATTAGGTACATATTATTTTATTAATGAGCTTTTTGCAGGATTATCTGCGAGTGCGATATGTATGCTTATTTTTAGTTATCGATACCCCCCCACTGATGAAGAAATATCGGTTTACTACAAGATAAGAGGCTGATCATTGACAAGTCGTTAGATAGATCTGTCTAGACTCTTCCAGTAATAATCTTTTATTTTCGCCTTATTGATCTTTCCGGTAGCTAGGCGAGGTAACTGATCCCGGAAAACGATTTTTTTTGGTTTTTTATAGCTAGCCAGATTTTTTCTACAATAGTCGATCAGTTCAGTTTCCGTAATATTATGGTCACTAACGACAACCTCGGCGACTACAGATTCTCCCCACTTTGTATCGGGAACGCCTACCACTGCGCATTCGATAATAGCTGGATAACTATATAAAACAACTTCCACCTCACGAGGGTAAATATTCTCACCGCCAGAGATGATAAGATCTTTCTTTCTATCGACTATGAAGAGAAATCCATCTTCATCTACATACCCGATATCGCCCATTTGAAGCCAACTATCTTCGAGAAGATCTCTTGTTAAAGTCTTATTTTTCCAGTAACCAGAAAAAATAAACTGATGTTTCACGCAGATTTCTCCGGCCCGATTGGGCTCAAGTTCCTCATGCTGATCATCTATAATTTTGATTTGTGTTGTTACATTAGGGACGCCAGCAGATTTCAGTCGCAATCCTTCAATAGAAGAGCCATCAATTTTATGGTCAGACTTATTGAGTGTAGTGACAACGCCTGCTTCAGTCGATCCATAGTGCTGTACAAAGATATTTCCAAATACCTGAATTGCCCTTCTTAGGAGATCTTCTCGAATCGGCGCTGTCGAATAAAATATTGTCCTTAATCCTTTTATGGAAGAAAATTTAGCCGAGTGGGTTAGCATCATTTCTAGCATTGTGGGTGCAAGCTGGATTGTCGAAATACCCGTTGACGAGAGAATTTCCCAGCACTTGAGGGGATTGAATTTCTGCTCTAATCGTATCGATGCGCCTGCAGAAGCATGAGCCAGCCATAAAAAGTTGGCGCCCACGTGAAAGAGAGGCTGAATAATTAACCCATTATCGCTAGCTTTTATATCTCCAGTATCCTTAATTTCCTGCGCGCTGCCATATAGTGCTTTTTGTGAGATTGCCGCAGCCTTAGGCGTGCCAGTTGTTCCGCTCGTAAATACTAAAAGCAGAATTTCTGAGGCACGATCGTTTAAATCGTGTTGATGTGGAATTTCGCTCATGGCAGCATCTTGTTTTTTCAAGGCTGTACGCCACGGCTGTTGATTTTTCGCAGACATTTCGATCCAGTGACTGACTGATGGAAAATTGGATCGTAGTGTCTGAATTGGCTCAATAAAGTTTTCTCCGAAAAAAACTATTTTCGGCGAGGCATTATGCAGCATTTGCTCTAGCTCTCTAATAGAAAGCCTGTAATTTAATGGCACCAGAATAAAGCCGAATAATGCACAAGTATAAAATAGTTGGATATATCCAATGGAGTTATAAGATAAACTCGCTACTCTGTCCCCTTTCTGGAGGTCTAGCTTAGAAAATAATCCAGCTAGTTCAAGAGAGGCATGCAATAACTCTCCATAGGTTACTGATTCTCCCTCGCATAATACTGCCTGTTTACTTTCGCGGCTTTGGGAAATCTCAATGAGCATTTCTGCAATTGAACTCATAAGTACAAGCAGGCTCGAGTAAGGCTAATAACAAACAAACTATTTTCGCTCTGGCTTTAGTGAAAATTTATAGTCTACTGATATGGATAATTTTTACAAATCCGTTGTTGTGGGTTTAGTAATCGACTACTTTGGGGTATAGAAAAAAATCGGGCATGTTGGTAGGTAGATTAGTTAGCTTTACACGGATTGGAGAATGTATATGAACCGATCAAGGGAATCAGATTCCTATGGAATAAAAGAAACTTTTTTTATGCAACGAGCACTTGATTTAGCGGCCGATGCCGGTAGAGCTGGAGAGGTGCCAGTTGGAGCCGTAGTGGTTAATCGAGGACAAATAGTAGGTGAGGGCGCAAATAGCCCAATTAGAGACTGTGATCCTACTGCACATGCCGAAATTATAGCATTAAGAGCGGCCTCCGCTGCTTTGGGAAACTATCGAATGCCTGAGGCAGAGCTTTTTGTAACGCTTGAGCCATGTACCATGTGCGCTGGGGCCATGATACATGCGAGAATTAAAAGGCTAATTTTCGCTGCTACCGATCCTCGCACCGGAGCGATCTGTTCATCCTGTGAGATCCTTCATGGTGCCCATCATAATCATCATATAGATTGGTCTTGTGGACTGCTAGCAGATGAAAGCAGCTCATTGATAAGATCTTTTTTCAGAGAGCGAAGGTAAAATTAAAGTGCAGACCATCGTTTACCAGAGATGCTGTTAGGCAGTAGCACCATTTGAAGATTAGCAGAACTATTAATTGAATTCGCAGTTATGAGCTCCTGCCATATTAAAGTGTGGTAATAATTCTGAATATTCTCGACGTAATTTACTGCTTGTAGTCCCTTCGCATATCCGTATTTTGTAGTTTCGTAATATTTTTTAACCTGTAAGTAAGGAAGGTAGTTATTGACGTCCGTCCAGTTATGCGGATCTCCTCCCATTCTTTCGGTAAGCACTCGAGCATCTTCAAGATGACCCATTCCGACATTATAAGCCGCTAGTGCGAGTGATGTTCTGTGGGGCTCAAGAATATCCTTTGGTAATCTACTATGTAGCTTTCGGAAATATTTAGCACCGCCTCTAAGACTCTCATGCAAATTCGTTCGCTCAGCTACTCCCAGCTCAGCGGCTGTCTGTTTCGTAAGCATCATCATGCCACGTACTCCGGTTGGTGATGTTGCCCATGGATTCCAATGAGATTCTTGGTAGGAGATAGCGGCAAGTAACTCCCACTCTAGACCAAACTCTACAGCTACCTGGTTTATAATTTCTTTATAATGTGGCAGTCGCTCTTGAATTCTTTTATCAAAAGTATATGCATCGTTGGCAGAGAAAGTTGAAAGTGAAAGTAATGACTCATCCCGAAGAGAGTCAATCATGCCGCTTTCATTAGCTTTATTAATGAAGTGATCGGCGAGTTTTTTTAATACGATTCCCGAAGCAGTATTCTTAACATACCATCCTATCGGAATTTGGGCGTCTTCGATGACGAATGCCAATTTTAGCTTCGGGTATAGTTTTTGTAGATGCTGGAATTCAATATCACTTACTATCGCAATATCAGCATTTCTAGTCTGGACTGAGTCAAGTAGAAATTTTGTACTTGCATTAATTGTTGAAGCAATTTCATTTATTCCATTTAAACTGGCTGTTAGACCGGACGGTAATGATTGCTTGCTTGCAGAGATTCGCAAATTTTCAAGATCTGAGAGCTTCCGCGGTTTATTATTTCCCGCCATATAAACGACAGCTAAATTAGCTATGGTGTGTGGTTCTGTGTCCAGCTGGAAAAAGTTGGGGGCGCTAAGGATCTTCTCGCCTAATGCAGCTATATTTGCGTGCCCTTTGTCCAATAGTAGAAGCGCGTCAGATGAATTTTTAGCTGTTACTATACGTAACTTAAGGCCTAGCGCGTCAGCGAACTCCCTAGCAAGTTCAAATTCAAAACCTTTTGGTTCTGAATGGTCAGAATAAAAAGTATTTGGGTTATTTACCGTAGCGACTACTAGTTCTCCGCTTTTGGTGAGATCGCTGAAAGCATCGGAACCAATGTGAGACGCGGATATGAAAAGGACGGCACCAATAAGTAATGACAGCCAATTTTTCATGCGGGGGATTTTATGGGTAAAAGCATTATTAGCACTGGTATAATTACCGTTTTTTGGTGTGTTATATTTGGTTCTGTAGCCATGCATCTCGGTATAAAATAACAGAGTCCCTCGCCTTACACGGTATTTTACAGGTAAGTATGCAAACCTCTTTTGGTCCTGCCGCGCTATCCGAATTTCGCTTTGATAAGCTTAAAACGAAACTTCTTTCACTCCATTCATCAATTCATCTGGAAAGTGCAAGATATATGCATTACTTCGATCTCGCTGGGTCGCTAAGTCAGAATGAACAAATGATTCTTGACGAACTTTTGGTATATGGCCCATCAATCTCGGACCATGCACATCAAAATATTAGTAGCTCGGCTCGGCAAATTTTTGTGGTGCCCCGGGCCGGTACGATTTCTCCGTGGTCCAGCAAGGCCATCGATATCTGCAGAAATTGTGGAATTGATAAAGTGAGAAGATTAGAGAGAGGAATAGTTTATGCTTTGGATATTCCAGTGAACTTCTCAGATCAATCCTTGGAAAAAATTACGGACTGTCTCCATGACAAGATGACAGAAAGTGTCTTAACTGATCTCGATAGAATAGATGATCTTTTTTGTGTTGCTGAGCCGAGACAGGTTACGCAGATAAATCTTGTTGAAAATGGGCTAAGTGCGTTAAGACGGGCCAATCAGTCTTATGGCTTATCCTTGACGGAAGACGAGTTGGCATATCTAGCTACTAGTTTTCTAGGGTTAGATAGAAACCCTACTGACATAGAGTTGATGATGTTTGCTCAAGCTAACTCCGAGCATTGTCGCCACAAAATTTTTAATGCATCTTGGACTATCGATGGTCAAGAACAGGACTTTTCCTTATTTGACATGATACGTAATACATATAAGACAAATTCGATGGGAGTTTTGTCTGCATATTCCGATAATGCAGCCGTCATTGAAGGACACTCTGGCAAACGATTTTATCCAGATTCAGATACCCGTTGCTATGACTATCACCCCCATGACGTCGCTATACTCATGAAAGTAGAAACCCATAATCATCCTACCGCAATAGCTCCATATCCAGGTGCTGGAACAGGTGTAGGTGGTGAAATTAGAGATGAGGGCGCGGTAGGGTGCGGTTCAAAGCCAAAGGCAGGATTAACAGGATTTTCAGTCTCCAATTTGTTCATTCCGGGGTACGAACATCCTTGGGAAATCTTCTATGGAACACCAGACCGACAGTCCTCCCCATTAGAGATTATGGTTGAAGGTCCTATTGGAGGAGCAGCTTTCAACAATGAATTTGGTAGGCCTAATTTGTGTGGTTACTTTCGCACTTTTGAAACGTCGATTAGTAATGGAGTTCATCAGGAGATCAGAGGGTACCATAAGCCAATTATGATCGCTGGCGGTTATGGCAATATCAATAGAGAGCATATCGTTAAGAGTCAAGTGTCAAGGGAGGCTCTTTTAATAGTCTTAGGTGGACCGGCACTATTGATTGGTTTAGGGGGAGGAGCCGCTTCGTCTATCGCTAGCACTGATGGCAAAGAGTCATTAGATTTCGCCTCTGTACAACGGCAAAACCCCGAAATTGAAAGACGCTGTCAAGAGGTTATAGATCGTTGTTGGCAAATGGGTAGCACTAACCCCATCGGATTTATTCATGATGTAGGCGCTGGAGGCTTATCAAATGCACTACCAGAATTAGTCAAAGATGCGGATCGAGGCGGTGTCTTCGAAATTCGTGACATTCCCTCAGATGATCTCGGGATGGCGCCCCATGAGATTTGGTGCAATGAATCACAGGAAAGGTATGTCTTAGCAGTGGAACCAGGAAACCTAGAGGTCTTTGAGACTATCTGTCAAGCAGAAAAATGTCCTCACGCTATTGTAGGAACCACGACAGGTGAAAAGAAAATAGTTTTAACAGATTCCTTATTCTCAAATGTGCCTATTGATTTGCCCATGACAGTACTTTTCGGTAAGCCTCCAAAAATGCATCGCGTCGCAAGTAGGAAAACATATGATTTTAGAGAGATAGAAGGAATCGCTAACTTTAGTGACGCAATAGAGAGAGTTCTACAGCTGCCAGTGGTAGCGAGTAAACAGTTTTTAATTACTATTGGAGACCGATCTGTTACTGGACTAGTTGCGAGGGATCAAATGGTAGGTCCTTGGCAAATCCCTGTATCTGATTGCGCAGTGACAGCGCTTTCGTACGATTCATATCTAGGAGAGGCTATGGCAATGGGCGAGAGATCGCCACTAGCTTTACTGGATGGTCCGAGCTCAGCTCGAATAGCGATAGCAGAGGCTATTACTAATATAGCGGCGGCACCAATAGCATCGATATCACAAATAAGACTATCCGCAAATTGGATGTGTGCTGCTGATCATGAGGGCGAAGATGCGGTTCTTTTTGACATGGTTCGAACTGTCGGAATGGAGTTTTGTCCTGAGCTCGATATTACTGTTCCTGTTGGAAAAGATTCAATGTCGATGCGAACCTCTTGGGTGGTTGATGAACAAGAAAAAACAGTTATTTCGCCAGTTTCTTTGGTAGTTTCGGCTTTTTCACCAGTCACAGATATCCGTGGTGTCGTGACACCTGTTTTGATTTCAGATGATGAAAATATTTTGATTTGCATTGATTTAGGTGGTGGTGCCAATCGTCTAGGAGGGTCTGCACTTGCGCAAGTATACGGACAAATTGGCAAGGTACCGCCCGATATCGATGCACCCGAAGATCTGAAGTCTTTCTTTTTACTGGCGCAGGAATGCCTCAAAGAAAGTCTGACAATAGCCTATCATGATAGATCTGATGGTGGTTTAGCGGTGACCTTAATTGAAATGGCCTTTGCGGGTCACTGTGCACTAGAGATTGATTTAATTGATATACCCGGCGATCCCCTTGAAATATTATTTACAGAAGAGGCTGGTGCAGTCTTCCAAATCTCAGCAGATAGTCGTTTAAAGTTTCTAGATTTAGTCGAAAAATATGGATTGAGCAAAAATACATATATCTTGGGAAAAGCATTAAATGGCGAGAGTATATCTATTAGATGCGGTGATAATTTAATTTTTTGCGAAAAAAGAAGCATGCTGCAACGATTGTGGGCCAGAACTAGCTTTGAAATACAATCTTTGCGAGACAACCCGGAATGTGCTCGCGAAGAATTTGAAAAGATTAGTGATTTAGATTTGGGTTTATCTGTAAATTTGAGTTTTGATCCAGAGCAAGATGTAAGCGCTCCCTTTGTTATGCGTAGTGGGTGTAAACCACGAGTCGCTATCTTGCGAGAGCAAGGTATTAATGGACAGTTGGAGATGGCGGCTGCGTTTGATCGAGTTGGTTTTACTTCCGTGGATGTACATATGAGTGACCTAAAATCAGGAGGATTCGATTTGTCAGATTTTAAAGGTATGGTTGCGTGTGGAGGATTTTCATATGGAGACGTACTTGGAGCAGGCCAGGGCTGGTCCAAGAGCATTCTTTTCAATGAGTTAATAAGAGAGATGTTTTTCCGTTTTTTTGAGAGGGAAGACTCCTTCACCTTCGGAGTGTGCAATGGCTGTCAAATGCTATCAGGATTAAAAGGCCTTATCCCGGGCGCCTCATGTTGGCCTAGATTTGTCCGTAATAGGTCCGAGCAATTTGAATCTAGACTGTCTCTTGTGAGAATTGAAGATAGCCCCTCAATATTTTTCACCGGTATGGCCGACACTCATATGCCCATAGTGGTTGCGCATGGAGAGGGACAGGCGGAATTTTCTGACATTACCGAATTGGAAAGTTGCGAGACACAATCGCTAGTCTCACTGAGATATATCGATAATGATTTGACGGTATCACAGACGTATCCTAGTAATCCAAATGGGTCTCCTAATGGAATTACGGCTTTGACTACAAGAGATGGCAGAGCGACCATTATGATGCCTCATCCAGAGCGAATGTTTAGGACAGTTCAATTTTCTTGGGCCCCAGCGCAATGGGGTGAAGATTCCGGATGGCTTAGGGCGTTTAGAAACGCTAGAGCATGGGTCTCCTGATTATAGATAATGTTTAATTAAACCTTTTGAGTGTAGAATGTGGATCAACTAGTACGGTTTTTTAAATTAATAAGATAGGAGGTAGAAACAATGTTAAGTTGGAAAACACATTTTAGCGCGATTTCTCTTTTTATTTTGTTTCAAGGATCCTTGGCCTTGGCGCAAGGTGGAATCACTGGTTACAAATATGGCGAGGGAGGTTCCCCTGTCAGCGGAGCAGCCGCCGGAGCAGATGCTTCAGGAGAATCTTCAGACCTTGAGAAGTGCACTACCCTGTTAGGTACGATTGCATTAGTTGAGCCACAAAGTCATATTCTTGCGGCTCTAAGTCGTTATTCTTTGCCATCACCTTCGGGCTTACTGCGTTTGATGATACAACAGTCAGCTTGTTTTCAAGTGGTAGAGCGAGGAAGAGCCATGAAAAATATTATGCAGGAGCGTAACTTGTCTCAGAGTGGTCAGCTTCAGGGGAATGCCAATGTGGGCAAGGGTCAGCTGGTCACAGCTGACTTTCTTATGACACCGAATGTAGTATTCAAAGATAAAAATGCTGGTGGGGCGGGCATTGGAGCAGCTTTAGGTTCTTTATTTGGCTCTGCTGGCGGCGCAATAAGCACTCTCGCAGCTGGACTAAAGTTTCAAGAGGCACAAACTACTTTAATGGTGTCAGATACGCGTTCCGGACTACAGGTAGCGTCTGCCACAGGCTCTGTTAAGAAAGCCGATTGGGGTCTCGGTGGCATCTTAGGTGGTGTTGGAGGGGGCGCGTATACTAGTACTGATGAAGGTAAAATCGTTGCTGCAGCATTGCTGGATAATTACAACAATGTAGTTCGCAGTATACGCCAGCAACCTCAATTGCTTGCGCCTACCTCAGAAGTTGCTAACGCAAATGCTGCGGCATCATTACGAGCCAATATTCCAGAAGAGGGCGCTATTCTAAAAGGGAAGATTAAGGGCATTAAAGTTTACAAATCCTCCGACAAAGCATCCCAAATCCTCTATACCCTCAAAAAAAATGAGGAGGTAGTATTTCTTGGAGAACACACTGATGGTTATTACTTTATCATTGGTGAAGACGGAGAAGGATGGGTGCGTTCGAGTTTAGTCAGGTAATTAGAGTGCCAGAGAATAATGGGTTGTTAACCACTAGTTTTGATAACACAACAGATTTATAGCGAAGACAAGTGCTAAACAAATACCCACTATGGAAATATCTAGTATTGATGCTGGTATTACTTGCCGGTGTGCTTTATTCAATCCCTAACCTTTTTGCGCCAGATCCAGCACTCCAAATTACTGGAGAAAGTAGCGCGCTAGTCGTCGACCAGCGAGCTTTAAAGCGAGGTTTAACAGCCCTAGATCAATCGGGCATATCCTATTTTGGAGCGGAAATAAGCTCAGATGGTCGTAATGCACTTATCCGTATTAATAATAGAGATCGACAATTGGAAGCCCAGTCGGTGTTTTCTAGAGCACTCGGAGATGGCTATATTGTAGCCCTTAACTTAGCGCCCACAACGCCTGAATGGCTCACTGCCTGGGGAGCTAAACCAATGAAGTTAGGTTTGGACCTCAGTGGAGGAGTACATTTTAAGCTAGAGGTAGATGCAGAGGCAGCGATTAAACAAAGGATGGACTTTTATGAAGTTTCTATAAAGAGGGAATTGCGAGAAGAACGCATAAGAGGACGAATTTCTCCTACCGGCAATGGTATCAAGGGAAATTTTCGGTCAGAAGAGCATCGAGAGTCTGCTAGATCTATCATCGCAGAAAATCATCCAGAGTTATCGCTTGATCGCCTTAACCAAGAAGGTAGTTGGACTATAAAAGCTACCCTAAGTGATCAAACTATTAAAGAAATCATCGATTACGCGGTAAGTCAAAATTTAACCACGCTTCGAAATAGGGTTAATGAACTTGGTGTTTCAGAACCGTTAGTTCAGCGACAGGGAAGAAATCGAATCGTAGTAGAGCTTCCTGGTATACAAGATACTGCCGAGGCTAAACGAATTTTAGGTAAGGTGGCTAATCTGGAATTTCGTTTAGTGGCGAATATAGATACACCTGATTCAGAGAAAGAGAGATATTTATATAGAAGTCCTGCTTTAAAGGGCTCCTCAGAATGGTTAGAAAAAGCGGTAATTATAACTGGAGAAAGAGTATCAAATGCTCAGGCAAGCTTTGATCAAAATGGTCAGCCAAATGTCTTGATTAATCTCGATGGAGAAGGCGGTACGCAGATGTCTCGTGCAACTCGCCATAATATAAAAAGGCGTATGGGAGTTCTCTTTATTGAGAGAAAATTCAGAACGCGGTATGAAACCAATGAGGAAGGAAAAGAAGTACAAGTCAAAGTACCGTATGATGAAAAAAAACTGCTAACAGCACCCGTAATTCAGTCTGCGCTAGGAGCTTCTTTTCAGATTACCGGGCTTGATAACCCGATGGAATCATCTGAACTTGCATTGATGCTCCGTGCAGGAGCATTAGCAGCGCCAATATCATTTGTTGAAGAGAGAACGGTTGGACCGTCGCTTGGGGCGGAAAATATTCGCTTGGGAGTTCTATCTATTCAGGTAGGATTAGCATGCGTCGTTTTATTTATGATTCTATATTATCGGGTATTTGGATTTGCTGCTGTTATTGCTTTGAGTACAAATCTCACTTTACTAGTCGCACTGATGTCTCTGATAGGAGCCACTCTAACTTTACCAGGCATAGCAGGTATTGTTTTGACAGTAGGAATGGCAGTAGATGCCAACGTGTTAATTTTCTCCCGTATTCGTGAGGAGTTGCGCAATAGGACTTCGCCACAAATGGCTATTCATCAGGGTTTTGAGCGCGCAGTAGCAACTATTCTAGACGCTAATTTAACCACTCTGATTGTGGCGATAATTCTTTATGCGGTCGGCTCAGGTCCAGTCAAAGGATTCGCGGTCACACTCTCGATCGGAATTGTTACATCTATGTTTACCGCTATAATGGGAACAAGATCGTTAATTAATCTCTACTACGGTGGGCGCAACATAAAACATCTATCAATCGGTCGAGACGTTTTCGCTGGTGCATCAAGATGAGTACCATAAAATTTATGAATCAAAGGTATTTGACAATGTCATTGTCTGCGGTTCTTGTTTTAGGGTCTATCTTGTCTCTAGGTGTGAGGCAGCTCAACTGGGGTCTTGATTTTACGGGAGGGACGTTGGTTGAAGTGCATTTTCAAGAGGTGGCTGATCTTAAAGCTGTCAGAAAATCTTTGGATACTGGTGGATATATTGGGGCCTCCGTAGTCAGCTTTGGTACCGATAAAGACGTACTAATTAGGCTGCCCGCAGAATTTTCTGATTCTGATGCGGGAGAAATTTTATCGCTTCTCAGGGAGCAGGCGGGCGCAGATGTTGTTTTGCGTAGGATTGAATTTGTTGGACCTCAAGTAGGGGACGAGCTGCGAGAGCAAGGGGGATTGGCAATGCTTTTAGCTCTCGCTTTAGTAATGCTTTACGTGGCCTTTCGATTTCAGTATAAATTCGCTGTTGGAGCGCTTGCGGCTTTGGTGCACGATGTTTTCATAGTTCTGGGATTTTTCTCTATTTTAGAAATAGAATTTGATCTCACGGTATTAGCAGCGCTACTAGCGGTTATAGGTTATTCGTTAAACGACACCATTGTAGTGTCTGATCGCATAAGAGAAAATTTCCGCAAGCTTCGAAGAGTTCATTCTGAAGAAGTTATTAATATTTCCCTTACCGAGACTTTAGGTCGAACCTTGGTCACCTCTATCACCACAATGTTTGTTCTAATTTCATTGGCGTCACTTGGAGGAGAAATGATCCATGGATTTTCTATTGCCTTACTTGTCGGTGTAATTACCGGAACATATTCCTCAATTTATGTTGCAGCAAATACACTGCTAGCGCTAGGAGTTACTGAAGAAGATTTAATGATTCCAGTAAAGGAAGGCGCTGATCAAGATGAACTAATCCCTTGAGTTGCTAGTTTAGTAAGGGTTCAACTACTTTTAGTATTTCCTTGAAACATTTCGGATTACCGCAGACAACGTTCCCCGAATCTAGATAATCTTGTGAGCCACTCATATCGGAGATTAGCCCTCCCGCTTCTGTAATCAACAAAGTGCCGGCGGCGATGTCCCAAATTGACAGTCCTAATTCCCAAAATCCATCAAGACGACCAGCTGCGACATAAGCAAGATCCAAAGATGCTGCGCCAGCCCGCCTTATACCAGCGGACTGCCCGGCCAGAGTATCGACCGACATGCAATATTCCGTAAGTTTACTATCACAATGGTTCTTAAATGGTATGCCGGTGCCTAATAGGGAGCCATCAAGGCTATTTACCTGACTTACCCGTATCCGTTTGCCATTTAATTGAGCACCGCATCCTCGCGACGCAGTAAACTCCTCATTTCTAATTGGATCAAGAACTATTCCGTGTTCAAGTCGTCCTTTAAACATGCAGGCAATCGAAACTGAAAAATGAGGAATACCTCGAATGAAGTTTGTTGTACCATCAAGGGGATCAATAATCCATCGGAACTCTGAATCTGGAATTCCTACTAGGCCAGCTTCCTCTGATAATATAGCGTGTTCCGGATAAAACTTTTGTAAAGTCGATATTATTTCAGATTCAGCAGCCAGATCTACTTCGGTAAAAAAGTTATTAACTCCTTTGCTTTTGACCTCTATGTTTCCGAGATTATCCGTTGCCCTGGCAATTTTATCGCCTGCCTTACGAGCTGCTCTCAAAGCTATATTAAGCATCGGTGTCATCGGTAATTACCTCAGAGAACATTAATGACGCATTATAGCAGCTAAGCTACTATTAGTAAGAGAAGGGGCTTTTAACATTCTGATATCCCGAGCTAATGAGAATCCTATGAATTTAAATAATATACGAATTGTTCTTGTCGAAACCACGCATCCGGGTAATATTGGTGGTACAGCTAGGGCTATGAAAAATATGGGTTTGCTAAATTTGTTTCTAGTAAATCCTAAATCCTACCCAGATCCAAAGGCACTCTGGCGTGCCGCATCTGCAAATGATGTTTTAGAAGGCGCAAAGGTAGTAGATAGTTTGGATGATGCAATAGCAGACTGTCATTTTGTAGTTGGTACAAGTGCCCGACAGCGTCGTATCCCATGGCCCTTGCTAAACTCTAGGTCATCAGCCGCAGCCATTAGTCAATTACCTGAAAATCAGCGAATTGCGATATTGTTTGGTAGAGAAGATAGAGGACTGACTAATGAACAACTTGTCCTATGTAATGTGCATCTGCAAATTCCGACCTCCCCGAACTATAGTTCGCTCAATATCGCAATGGCAGTTCAAATAATTTGTTATGACTTACTTATTGAGTCAACAAAGTCCAGAGAGATAGAGCATGCAGATAAAGATTGGGATAGTCCTTTCAGTACTCAGGCGGATATGAAAAGATTCTATATTCATTTAGAGGAAGCATTGTCTGAAATTGGATTTCTTGACCCGACCGCTCCTCGTCAATTGATGCCTCGACTAAAGCGGTTGTTTAATCGAGTAAGGTTGGATGAGATGGAGCTAAATATCTTGCGGGGCGTTCTGAGCGAAGCTCAGAAATTGGCCCGTAAATCCCTAGACAATTAGCGCCCTTTAGTAGCAGCGGCTATTCTCGATCTTATAGTTGACTAATCTACTAGGTTATTAGAAAATATCGGTTTATGTAGACGATAGTCGCTATATGAGATTGACTACAAAAGGACGATATGCGGTAACCGCAATGTTGGACTTAGCTCTGAACGCGGGTAGCAATCCTGTGGCGTTAGCAGATATATCAGCTCGTCAAGGGATTTCACTTGCATATCTTGAACAGCTATTTTCTTTGCTGAGGAAAAGGGGTTTGGTGTCCAGTGTAAGAGGCCCTGGTGGTGGGTATCTGCTTAGTCGAGCAGGAGAAGATATTTGTGTAGCCCATATTATAGATGCGGTAGATGAGGTGTTGGATGCGACAGGCTGCAGAGGTCTAGCCAATTGCCATGGAGGAGAGGAATGTCTTACGCATCACCTGTGGGCAGATCTTAGTCATCAAATCTACAAATTCTTAAGTCAGATAAGTCTAGAGGACTTAGTTCAACGTAGTGAAGTCAGGAGGGTACTGGAAAGACAGCATGGCTCAGATGTCAACGAATCTATCATTGGCAACTTAGCTGTATCGTAAACTAGTACTCTATTGATATTGGGTATAGGAATAAAATTGAATGAATAAACCGATCTATTTTGACTATTTAGCTACGACGCCTACCGACCCCCGAGTGGTAGAGAAAATGACGACGTGTTTGTCTATGGAAGGTAATTTTGGAAATCCGGCATCTAGGTCACATGTTTTCGGCTGGAAAGCAGAAGAGGCCGTAGAAAATGCCAGACGCCAAGTGGCAAACTTAATTAATGCGGATTCTCGTGAGATAGTATGGACTTCGGGAGCTACAGAGTCAGACAATCTTGCGATAAAGGGAGCGGCTTATTTTTATAAGGGAAAAGGCCGTCATATCTTAACATCCAGTATAGAACACAAAGCAGTTCTTGATTCTTGTCGTCAGTTAGAGAGAGAAGGTTACGAAGTAACTTATTTAGAGCCCACCAGTGAAGGTTTGATCACGTGTGAGTCAGTCGCCAATAGCTTGAGAGACGACACAATATTAGTGAGTATTATGCATGCTAATAACGAGATAGGCACAGTAAATGATATAGCTGGGATTGGGGAGATCACGAGAGCGGCAGGAGTCATTTTTCATGTTGATGCGGCGCAAAGCGCAGCTAAAGTCCCCATTGATATGGACAAAATGAAGGTGGATTTATTGTCTCTATCCGCTCACAAAATGTATGGACCCAAGGGCATTGGAGCACTTTATGTCAGACGTAAGCCAAGAGTTAGACTTGAGGCCCAGATGCATGGAGGTGGACACGAGAGAGGAATGCGGTCGGGTACTTTAGCGACACATCAAATTGTCGGTATGGGTGAAGCCGCTGCGATCGGGATGGAAGAAATGGAATCAGAACGAGATAGGGTTATGGCCTTGCGTGAGAGGCTCTGGCTTGGAGTAAAAGATCTCGAAGCTGTGCAAATAAATGGTGATTTGCATCAGCGACTACCCGGCGCACTCAACATCAGTTTTTCTTTTGTAGAAGGTGAATCACTTATCATGTCGCTTAAAGATTTGGCAATTTCCAGTGGGTCTGCGTGTACTTCGGCCAGCTTGGAACCCTCTTATGTTTTGAGAGCACTCGGGTTGTCTGATGAGCTAGCGCATAGTTCTTTGAGATTTAGTATTGGAAGATTTACCACCAAAGAGGACGTAGATTTGGCGGTGGAACAACTAGTTCATTCTGTAGAGAAACTTCGTGATTTATCCCCCCTATGGGATATGTATAAAGACGGTATCGATTTGGATAGCGTTCAGTGGGCGGCACATTAAATTCCGGATGAGGATATGAGGATAACAAGATGGCTTATAGCGATAAGGTTTTAGATCATTATGAAAACCCGCGCAATGTGGGAAAAATGGATGTGGACAAAAAAAACGTAGGTACGGGAATGGTTGGCGCCCCGGCTTGTGGAGACGTCATGAGATTACAGATCCAGGTAGATGATGACGGGGTGATAGAGGACGCAAAATTTAAAACCTATGGTTGTGGTTCTGCAATAGCGTCTAGCTCCTTGTTAACCGAGTGGGTTAAGGGGAAACGATTGGATGAAGCGGAAGAAATAAAGAACTCCCAAATTGCTGAAGAACTATCCTTGCCTCCAGTAAAAATTCATTGTTCAGTCTTAGCGGAAGATGCGATAAAAGCAGCGGTAGCTGATCTGCGGCAGAAGCAAGGAGACTAAGTTTAATGGCGATCAGTATCACAGCCGCGGCAGCAGAACATGTGAGCGGCCAAATTGACGGACGTGGCTCTGGTTTGGGAATCCGAGTTGGAGTTAAGACCTCAGGGTGCTCGGGGTTGGCTTATGTCCTTGAATTTGTCGACCATGTTTCACCTGAGGACGTGGTATTTGAAGATTATGGTGTGAAGATATTCGTGGATCCAAAAAGCTTGGTCTACCTGGATGGTACTGAACTTGATTTTGTTAAAGAGGGGTTTAATTCCGGACTAGAGTTTCGCAACCCAAATGTTTCTGCCGAATGTGGTTGCGGGGAAAGTTTCACGGTCTGATCTTGTATTTTAATTTTCACTGTTCGTAGAAATGCTGCAATCTGAGTTGTCGAAAGACTATTTCACCTTATTTGGTATATCTAGAAGCTTCGTAATTGACAGGGATGCTCTTACAGAGCGTTACCTTCTTCTTCAGCGTCAATCGCATCCAGACATGCATGCTTCAGGCGATCCAATGGAAAAAAGAATTGCACTACAGTATTCTGGTTTTGTAAATCAAGCATATTCGACACTAAAAGACGCGAGCAGGCGGGCGTTTTATCTACTAGAGCTAGCTGGGTTCTCGCAGAACGAGGTTAATGCATTTGCTGTGGATGATGAATTTCTTTTTGAACAAATGATATTGAGAGAACAGATAAGTGATTTAGATACTTGTGACGATCCGCTATCGGTAATAGAGGAAATTTCAGCTAGTCTAAGACGGTTGCAAGCCGATACGGAGAGAAAGTTTTGTGAGTTTTATAAGCTGGATAAGCTTAAACATGCGGCTCCATTTGCTAATTGTCTCCAGTACCTTTTTAAAATTAAAGAAGAGTTAGACCGCTCTGAACTTCAAAGATTGGAAGAGGGTTAATCCGTTGGCTTTAATGAAGATTACAGAGCCAGGCGTCTCTTTTAATGATCGCAGCACCAAAAGAGTTATAGGGATCGATTTGGGAACTACTAATTCTCTAGTAGCCACCGTAAAAGATGGCAGCCCCGAAATTATTCCTGATAAGGAGGGGTGTGAACTCTTGCCATCTGTTGTTTATTACGGCGATGCAAAACAGGTTTCCGTGGGGACAGATGCGCTAAAATTTGCTGAGTCTAACCCAGCTGATACCTTAATGTCGGTAAAACGATTTCTTGGCCGAGGTATAGATGATATTGATCCCGAAACTTCTATGCATAATGTTACCTCCACAAGCGATGGAGTAAGTTTTGTTACGGCTATGGGAGAGGTGAATCCGATCCAAGCATCGGCAGAAATTCTCTCAACCTTAAGTAGACGAGCTAATCAATCTCTTAAAGGTGATATAGAGGGTGCCGTGATAACTGTGCCAGCGTATTTTAATGATGCTCAGAGACAAGCAACTATGGATGCAGCTCAGGTAGCTGGATTGAATGTGATTCGGTTGCTTAACGAACCAACTGCTGCGGCGCTGGCCTATGGCCTAGAATCTAAAGAAAAAGGATTGATCGCTGTGTACGATCTTGGAGGAGGCACATTTGATATATCCATTCTAAAATTACATGCGGGTGTATTTGAAGTGCTTGCCACAGGCGGTGATACATCCTTGGGTGGCGATGATATAGACCTACTTTTATATAATTGGTTGATGGAAGATATAGGTATAGGAACAGCAGATCTCGAGTTTTCAATGAGACGTCAGATGCTTGCCGCAGTTAAGGTGGCGAAAGAAGCACTCTCGAATTCCGAATCCGTGGTCGTGGATACTAGTTTCGTAAAAGCACATAAGACAGAGGTCAAAATAACGCAAGATATTCTGACCTCAATAATAAGTCCACTGGTGGCGCGAACTATTCTGGCCTGTCGCCGCTGTCTGAAAGATGCTGGCATTACTGTAAACGATATAGATAACGTGGTAATGGTTGGTGGATCAACACGAATTGTAAGTATCCAAACGTCGATCTCGGAGTTTTTTGGAAGAGAGCTACTTTCTGGTATTAATCCAGATAATGTGGTGGCGATAGGAGCCGCTCAACAGGCAGACATCCTCGCAGGAAATGCATCTATGAATGACATATTGTTGATTGATGTGACTCCACTTTCGTTAGGTATTGAAACAATGGGTGGATTAGTAGAAAAAATTATTAATCGAAATACCGCAATCCCTGTCACCAGAGCACAGGAATTCACGACGTATAAGGATGGACAAACAGGGCTGAAGTTACATGTTGTTCAAGGTGAGAGAGAGCTAGTCAAAGATTGTAGATCTCTGGCTCATTTTGAACTTTTTGGAATCCCTCCTATGGTTGCTGGATCGGCTCGTATCGCAGTCACTTTTCAGGTGGATGCTGATGGATTGCTAAGTGTTACCGCTAGAGAGAAAACTACCGGTAGAGAGGCGAGTATTAATGTGCAACCAGCGTTAGGATTAGATGAAGGTGAGATTTCCACAATTTTAGAGGCGTCATTTTCAAATGCGGAGGACGATATCAATGCACGAAAGATGGTTGAACAGAGAGTTCATTCTAGGCATTTATTAGACTCTTTAGCAGCTGCACTCGAGAAGGATGGAGACGGTTTGTTAAATGATTCAGAACAAAGTGAAGTTAGGTTTTTAATGGATAAGTTAGAGAATGTGTTATTGTCAAAAGAGATTGAAAAAATTAAAGATGCGACGGAGTCACTTGCTAAGAAAAGCGAATACTTTGCAATGTTGAGAATGGATCGAAGTGTACGAGATGCACTGAAAGGAAAGAGCGTGAGTGAACTCAGTGAGGAAGTAGGTTCGTGAGTACCATAACTATCCTGCCCCATGAGAAGATTTGCCCAGATGGTGCAGTCATAGAAGCAGAAGTAGGACAGAGCATCTGCAGTGCCATGCTTAGTCATGGGTTGGAGATTGAGCATGCTTGCGAAATGTCCTGCGCCTGCACGACATGTCATGTGATTATTCGAGAGGGCTCAAACTCTCTCGAACCTCCAGATGAGCTAGAAGATGATTATCTCGACAAGGCTTGGGGGTTGGAGCCTGATTCTAGACTAAGCTGCCAAGCAATAGTGCAAGAGGTAAACTTAGTTGTAGAATTACCTAAATATACTATTAATATGGTATCTGAGAGGCACTAGGAGTGACTATTTAAATGCGCTGGACCGACGTATACGAAATTGCGATGGGGTTAGTAGACAGCAGGCCTGAGGTAGATCCGATCACAGTTAACTTTGTTCAACTTAGGGAGTGGATCATGGCATTACCAGACTTTGAGGATGATCCAGAAAGGTGTGGAGAGAAAATCCTCGAAGCCATACAGGCAGCTTGGATTGAAGAATTGAACTAACCAGTTAGTTATTACCACAATCGTTTATTAACTTACTGATTAATAAACAGAATTCCACCCTTATTCCCTAACTTTATCGATGCAAAGGTCTTTGATTCCTCGTACAATATCTATGGTAGAAGGTAGTTGTTAAGGACTGGCTTTATCGGGTCCTTGCAACTTGTGATGAAAGATTTAAATTTCGGAGAATTTGTAATGGCGATAGAAAAAACACTATCGATTGTTAAGCCAGATGCGGTAGAGAAGAAACTTATTGGAAAGATATATGCACGATTCGAAGATGGAGGGCTACGTATTGTTGCCACCAAGATGCTCCACCTAGATAAAGATATGGCAGGGGGATTCTACGCGGAACATAAAGGTCGTCCTTTCTATAATGCGCTTATCGAATTTATGACGTCAGGACCTATAGTAGTTCAGGTACTGGAAGGAGACGATGCAGTAGCGCGTAACAGAAAGCTTATGGGTGCCACAGATCCCAGTGAGGCAGATGTAGGAACTATCCGGTCTGATTTCGCTAGTTCAATAGATGCAAATGCCGTTCATGGCTCAGATTCGATCGAATCTGCCCAGCGAGAAATCTCCTATTTTTTTGAAGAACGAGAGATCTGTTCTTATGCTTAAGATAGAAATTAAACTGTGAATAAAAATAGTGATGACGGGGAAAGGATAAATCTTCTGGGAATGACCAGGCAGCGTCTTGAGTCGTTTTTTGTTGGTATTAAGGAAAAACCCTTTAGGGCAAAACAGATAATGCAATGGATCCACCATCGTGGAATCATTGATTTCAACGAAATGTCTGATATGAGTTTGAAGCTTCGAAAAACTCTCTCGCAGATAGCTGAAATTAGGCTCCCTATGGTGGTTGACGAGAGAAAATCAGCAGATGGAACTCGAAAATGGTTGATTGAGACTTCCGGTGGAGGAGTTGTTGAAAGTGTGCTCATCCCCAGCGGAAATAGAGCGACCCTTTGTGTTTCATCTCAAGTAGGCTGCTCTCTAGATTGTAGTTTTTGCTCAACAGGTAAGCAGGGATTTCAGACAGATTTAAGTTCAGCGGAGATAGTTGGCCAACTATGGTTAGCTAACAAATCTTTCGACGTGTTTCAAAGTGGCAAAGGTCGAATGGTAACAAATGTGGTTTTGATGGGCATGGGTGAACCATTACTAAATTTTGATAATGTTGTGTCTGCAATGAATCTCATGATGGACGACTTGGGTTATGGTATCTCTAAGAGGAGAGTAACTTTGAGTACGGCTGGCGTCGTTCCTCAACTTGATAGACTTTCTCGCGAAAGTGATGTCAGTTTGGCAATTTCACTTCATGCTCCGAATGATCATCTTCGTAGTCAGTTAGTACCCATCAACCGCAAGTACCCCATAGCTGAGCTTCTTAGCAGCGCTCGTCGGTACCTGTCGAGTTTAAATGATATAAATAGGCGAGTAACTATTGAATATATACTTATAGCAGGTGTTAACGATCAGTTAGAACATGCAATTGAACTTAGTAAGTTATTGAAAAGTTTTCCATGTAAGATAAATCTTATTCCATTTAATCCATTTCCCGGGTCTATATATTCCAGACCAAGTAAAAGGGCTATATCGCGGTTTTGGAAAACGCTTGTAGACGCGGGTTTGATAGTTACTATCAGAGCGACTAGAGGAGATGATATCGATGCAGCCTGCGGACAGCTGGTTGGTCGGGTTATTGATCGCACTCAAAGGAGTACTAGATACGATAAAACTAATATTAACCCAGTAAATCTGCGTAATTCTCTATGAGTATGATGCGAAAAATTGTTGCCATGCTGGCGTGTCTACAAATCTTTTTATCCGGCTGTGTTACAACAGACCAAGTACCCTACTCTAACAAATCAACTAAAAATAGTGCATTGGAGCAGCGGTTAACTCTTGCTCGTCGCTATATTGGAGATAGTAACTGGGAGGATGCCAAGAGAAATCTGCAGTTGGCAATGGAGATCAAACCCAACGATCCCGAAG
>CABYJX010000023.1 GCA_902519405.1 uncultured Gammaproteobacteria bacterium | reverse complement strand
TACGTAGAGTTCGTGGAATGCTTCTGAGATTGTAAGTCCAGTGGAATCGCTGAAGTCAGGCTCCCGCAATCGATTGATGCTGGCGAAGACGACTTCCGCTATGAATGCCGGTTGTACATTTCTAAATACACCAGCCTTGACACCTTCGTCTATAATCCGAAATAACCCGTCTACGCGCAGTGTAATGTGCTCACGCCAAAGCGTCTGAGCTGGCTCCCATCCATCAATGTCAGCAACTACTGAACGGCTTAATCGTTTTGAGGCATACTCACCCACTCGCAAATATTCGTAGATTAGACGCTCCGAGCTCAATTGACTATCAATAACGTCTTCCGCTTCAGCTCTAATACGAGTAAAAAAAGTATCGAGTGCTAATAAAACCAGTTCCTTCTTACTCGGGGCAAGTTCATAAAGGGTGCGTTTTGAGCATCTAAGATGGGAGGCTATATCTGAAACGCTTAACCCTGCGAATCCCTCACTAAGTATAAGGTCCTCTAGAGCATCAAGGGTTTCAAGACCTCGCTTGCTAATATCGGTTTTTGCAGAATTACGCATAAATACTGATTCTTCTTGTTCTTGTTCTTGTTCTTGTTCTTGTTCTTGTTCTTGTTGTTCTTCTTGTTCTTGTTGATGTGCTAAGCGTGATTATCATACGCCCGAGGATCATAAGGCAAGCACATTTAAAGAATCCTGATAGCCTCAATATTACAAAAGTAATTCAACTACTCTATCTGATCGCGTGTTTTATTCAAAAAATTCGATCCTGATATAGCTAGCGTAACCGGGAACCCGAGCCTGCCTACTTCAAAAAACTCTGATAATTCTCAAAAACTGATACCGGCTATAAACCTCGATGATGAATAATGTTGTAATGATCTAAATTACAATTATGTTGTCAGACGGCGATAAATATCAGCGACTTTTTGGGGAAGCTTTTGTACCTCATCGATCACCGTATAGTTTGCTTCGCCATACATATGTGGCAAGTAATCCTGAGCTTGATTATCTATGGTGATGCAAAATGTATGGATGCCACTCTGCTTCATCTCCATTAAGGCATGCCTAGTATCTTCTATCCCGTATCTCCCTTTGTAGTTATCGCAATCCTCTGGCCGTCCGTCTGATAGCGTGATCAGTAATTTGTTACGAGCGTGAGTCAAATTAAGAAGATGTCCGAGATGACGTATTGCGGTGCCCATGCGTGTGTAGGATTTAGGTCGGATTCCACTGATCCGTCGCTGTACTTGTTGATCATAGACTTGTTCAAACTCCTTAATACGATACACCTCACAACCATTATTACCACTTCCCGAGAACCCAAAGATAGCATAGCGATCACCCAGTATTTCAAGCGCTTCACATAGCAACACTAATGACTCGCGTTCTGCTTTATTCACCCATCCGAGCGTTGATCCACTCATGTCAACCATGAACATTACCGCGACATTGCGATTATGATTACGGTACCTTGTATATATGTACTCTCTATTCTCTAGGCCATGTGCAGCATCAGCATAGGTCTCAATGATCGCATCAAGATCGATATCATCACCATCCATTTGGCGCCGCATTAACCGCGTCTCACCCAGAACCCCCGCAAAAGTTTTTCTAATTGATTTCAGTAATCCTCCATATTTTTTTAAAGTCTCATGAACGAATGATTCGTCGTCTGGAATAATCAAAAACTCTCGCAAGGTGCAGAAATCTTTTCGAAAGCGTTGCTGAATAAAATCCCATTCATGATATTTGAATAACTTATGCGAGTTTAAATCTTGATCTTGAGAGTTATTACTACTTTTGATTTGCGATTGTTCTTCTTGATGTGATCGACTGATCTCTATGGATTTTATATATTCCTCCGGAATGCCGTCGAAATCTTGAAAAATAGAGCTGATGAGCCTTTGCTGAGAATCGGAAATATTGGAAACTGCACCTTCCATAGTTATTTGGATATTTAAATCGGAGAGCTCTTTGTTTTCGTCACTCTTAATTACCTCAATCAACTCCTCTAGAGGATCCTGTCTTGCTTCCTCCCCCACAGCTGCATCCTTATGAACTCGCAGTGTTTGCCACTCACTTTGAAATCTAGTTTTTTCCCGATCAATCCGCTCGCGCATAACCTCATAGACTTTATCGACAAACATCTCCCCCTGGTAATATTTTAGTGGAGGTAGAGAAAATTCCATGAAGTCATCAATTAAAAAGAATGAATCCTCCGCAGTTTTACCTGGCTCGAGCAAAATGCCGGCTCGCTCCCGCCACTGTAACCAGTGCTCACGGGCTGCTAAATCTTTATCACCAAGGGCTTTAAACTCTCGATATAGTCCAGGGAAATCACGCCTCACAGATTCATCGATTCGTAGGCATTCAAGACGATTGAATACCGCTAATTTTTCCTCCGTTAAGCAATTTTCAACCAATTTCTTGGTTACAGAATAGCGCCAAGTTCCATACCGTGTTTGAGCCCACAGGTGGGTTGCTGTGAGTTTGTACAAAGTATAATTGAGTTCGGCAAAGGGAAATAAATCTATCGAGCTGGGGAGAAATAAAGTGCCAGTATCAGTGAATGTAGATTGGTCACTGATAACACGCATTTCTCGACCTCCTAAACCTCGAACAAAATAGTGCAGAAACCTGCATACATCGTCAAATTGGCAGGAGGGATAACACTCGATAGAACTGAGAGAGAACTTACAAAAATCTTTTAGTGCCACCATTGCCTCGTCGAGGCCAAGCTTCTTAAACTTTGTTATGGTGAGATCGATCCAAGCTATAAAATTCTGGTGATCCATGTGACGAGATGCATTTGGTGCCATAAAAAAAAAATAGGCGGCTAGCTCCCTATTGGAACACGCTATGAGCTCCGACCAATCACAAATCAGGCGCTGCTGCTCCCTATCCAACGCGGTAATTTCCGATATGACATCATCGACTTGAGCATATCGCTCCAAGTCTTTATGAATCAGATTAAAGTTCAGAAAATCCTGTATCGTCGCATCCCTCATCTGCTTTTATATAGGATCCACTCCTGGCTCTAAAACACTGATCTACTTAGCTCATGTATAGCTTCTAACATTTCAGTATCGTCGGTTAAGGCTTGTGCAACAGCTGTATCTGTGGCGACCACAGGTAAAATACCATCACTAATGAGTTTAGCGGCATTGATTAGCAAGCGGGTGCTAGCACCTTCCTCGAGACCATTCCCTTTTAGTTTGCGTGTCATCGAACCTAACTTGACGAGTTGGCAAGCAGTATTTATCTCGCAGTTAGTTTCCTTTTCTATAATAATTCTCTCAAGATTTGTGTTTGGATAATTGAATTCTAATGCGATGAAACGTTGACGCGTACTTTGTTTGAGATCCTTCAATACGCTTTGATAGCCGGGGTTATATGAGATTGTCAGACAAAATTCAGCTGGGGCAGGTAGCAATTCGCCGAGTTTCTCGATAGGCAATAGTCTTCGGTTATCACACAAAGAATGAATTACGACTGAGGTATCTTTGCGGGCTTCGACAATCTCATCAAGATAGCAGATACTGCCGTTGCGCACGGCGGAGGTCAGTGGGCCATCTATCCAAACCGTTTCCCCGTTCTTAATAAGATAACGTCCTACCAGGTCGGATGTTGTCAAATCATCGTGGCAAGCTACCGTAACTAGTGGACGTTTCAAACGCCATGCCATATGTTCTATAAAACGAGTCTTACCGCAGCCGGTAGGTCCTTTCAGGAGCACTGGTAGCCGGTTCCGGTAGGCTGAGGAAAACACGGCAATCTCATCCGCTATTGATTCGTAGTAGGGTTCCTCGATGATGAAACTCTGTTTCGTCTGTATCTCGGGTTTAGCCATAAAGGTAAGTCTAGATCTTTCAAAGCCCTAGTGCTAAAGAAAGACTGATAACTATATTAGTCGCTGTTTCGCTCCATATCTCGTAGTTTTGTTTTAAGTACTTTTCCGTAATTATTTTTTGGTAGGCTATCTACCTTATGATAAAACTTTGGTCTTTTAAAGCGTGCAATATTATCGACACAGAAATTATCAATAGATTTTTCATCCATATTTTTGTTAGTAGATGTTACTATATAAGCAACGACAACCTCACCCCACTCTCGATCGAAACGTCCAATTATCGCCGCTTCCTCAACGTCAGGATGTTTGATCAGAACTTCCTCTACTTCACGCGGATAGATATTAGTGCCACCAGATACAATTACGTCTTTTGATCGATCTTTCAGGGTTAAGAATCCATCGTCATCAAAATATCCAGAATCTCCGGTATGGAGCCAGCCATTGCGTAAAGCTTCCCTTGTGGCGTTTGGATTACGCCAGTAGCCACTCATAACACTTTCCCCTCGCACTATCACTTCACCCACTTCCCCTGCCGGGAGCCATATTCCATCTGAGTCGGCAACCTTTACCTCGACCATACTCTGCGGAGTACCTACTGAAGATAGCCTTTCGTGCCATCGGGGGTGATCTTTATCTGCATGTATCCTTGAACTTAACGCTGTGATCGTCATAGGACTTTCTCCTTGACCATAGAGCTGAGCCAACTTTGGACCAAACCGCTCTAGCCCTTTAAGGCAGTCTTCTAAATACATGGGACCACCACCATATATAATAGTTTTGAGGTTATTCGTATCCGTATCGTAGGGATGATCTAGTATTCGTTTCACCATTGTAGGAGCTGCAAAAAATACTGTGGCAGGCCAAAATTGGATCAAGTGATAAATTTCATCAACGTTAAATCCACCAGATTCTGGAAACACTTGGCAACTTGCCCGCATCACGTGGGCGAGTGCATAAAAACCTGAGCCATGACTTACTGGTGCAGGATGCAAGATTGTCCTCCACGGAGATTCCTGATCGACATCTGAAAAATAGCAAAGTGAGCTCGCGAGTAGATTACGATGACTAAGCACTGCGCCTTTTGGTTTACCTGTAGTCCCGCTCGTGTAAAATAACCAGGCGGGATCTGATGATTTACACGAAACCATAGATAACTTGTCAGATTTGAATAAGCGCCCATATTCCTGACTTGAAACATCAACTGCAGCCCTGAGCGTTTCCGAAGTAAGTGAAGCTATCGTGTCGATCAGAGCATATGAGGAAAAACAAAGTTTCGCTTGGCTGTCTTCAAGGATATATGCGAACTCATTTTTGTGAAGTTTAGAATTTATTGGTACTGTCACCAGACCGGCATGCCAGCATGCATATACGACCTCAAAGTACTCCGGACAATTATTCATAGTCAGAGCAACTCTATCTCCCGGTTGAAGATTGAAACTATTTGTCAGCGCAAAGGCAAGTTGGGATACACGCTGAGCCAATTCACCGTAGGTCTTAAGAACGGTCATACCTTTTGCTATAGCAGGATTATCTGGAAAGCTACTTCCAGATCGTTTCATAAATATTGCTACATTCATATTAGTTACTCAGGCCACTAGACACCTATCTAACAAAGCCCATTAAGAAATTAAGTAACCAGACAGATTTCTTCCTCATGTATATGTTCTCGTACTAATCGATATTAGCAAGCAAACCGGATTATCTACCACGGGTCACAAAATTTATGGAACTATACTGTTGCTATCATCGACTACATACCACTCTCGCTTAGCTCTCTTAAGTAATAAAAGATATGTTACTGATGCAACAATTGCCGTTGCGGGAGATGAAGAGGCTGCCCACCATCCGCCACCATTGAAGAAAATAAGTCCTACAAATGCAGACAAAAACCATGCCCAAAGTCCGGCAAAGTTAAGTGCTGGAACATAGCCTTCCCTGATTTCCAATTCTTTTCCCATAAGCTTAACGTAAAATGGTGAGACTATATGTGTTATGGCAATCGAAACCCAAGCGACAACCATGATGGCCAAATATGACAATGCTTGAAACATGAAGCTAAAAACATCTGCCAGCATCACTACATAGACGATAACACCCACGATAATTGCGGCTACTATTTTAGGTAAGTGAATCAAAGGAAGTCGCTTAAATATCGACTCTAAATTTACGATGGCCATGAAGAAATTTGCTGTATTTATTCTTGTCTGACTTACCCAAACAAAGATTAGTCCGTAAAATCCCATCAACTTTAGCAGACCAAGCACAACGGAAATCTCCGATAGCTCCCCTTCTGTAGGGATGGTGGACACTAAAAATATTCCTGCTACTCCATTTACTAAAATCGTAAATAAGAAAAATGGACTTCCGAAGTTAAACTTGGCATGGAAATCTTCGTCCGCTTCTTGACCGAATCTCGCATAGTCCCAGGCATACATCAAAGTTAGAAATACACCCAAGAAAGCTGTAAAACAACTCCACGTTCCAAAAGCTGTGAGCGAGTTTTCTGGTCCAAGTTCTAGCCATGAATTAGTGTACCCATATTGATGGATACTTAATGCTACGGCGGCAATCAAGCCAATTATATAGAATGGCAGTAGGACTCCATTTAGCTTTCCCAGCCAGTTTTGCACACTTCCCAAGACCAATGGAACGCTATATAGGATCACTATGAAATAAGCTTGCGAGAGAGACAACACTGGGAAATAGTCTTGAATGGCAACTGCGATTACTGATGCCTCGAAGACGCTGTAAAAAATCGCACCAGTAAAAAAGATTAACGTCGCTAATAATGCACCGTGGTAACCAAATAGAATTCTTGAAAACAACGCGACAGATAGGCCGGTTCTAATTGCGTATCGAGACAAAATTCCGCCTGTAATCGCGTAGGCAGCAACAGAGATTAGCATTCCTGCTAGCGCATTGAGTGTTCCAAAACCTACGGCCAGAGACGCTGATATCACAAGCCAAAACATCGCTGTCGCCACCGCCCACCACGCCATCGTGAGCGACCCGGAATTCATTCGTGCTCCGCTCGGCACAGGCTCATCTGCATAATCGAGATCTTCAGCCACGACAAACTCCTTGTGAGATTAGTTAATTTAACTATACATCTCTTTTGGTACTGGGTCGATCAAATAATTACCGCTTACTGCGATCGAACTACCCTAACTTGCAAGAAGGCTTGAGAATAAGCTGGACAAATACGAAAAAATTTAAAAAAGGGGATTTCTCCCATAAGAAGCTTCTCAATACGAATAGGAGAGAGTACTTATTTAGCAAAGCCAATCCATAAAAGATAAGTCATCACTGCAGCTGAGCTCCTCAAATAACCATCGTAAATCTCACTGCAAAAAGAGACATCATCGGTGGTTAAGCACTAATAGCGGTAAAAATATGCAGCGGTAATTTTTGATTGCATGTGGTACCATAAGTTCGCTGATGAATTAAGGTCCACTAACTAGTGAGAGATTAAATCATGCTAGTGAGAGATTAAATCATGCTTAATGGCTCCGTCGCATCTTATACACTCTGCAGACCTTAGTTGGCAACGCATGCTATTTTGTGAGTTAGAAGATAATGTCAGACTAATGGTGTTTTAAGAGGAATGCTTTGGATATTCAGGGGGAGTACAAGATTGCTTTAGCGCAGGAAGAAGTGTGGAGGGCGCTTAACGATACTGAGATTCTAAAACAATGCATTCCTGGATGCCAGGAAATGGAAAAGCAATCTGATACAGAATATTCTGCTAAGATTGTAGCAGCCATCGGGCCAGTTAAAGCAACGTTTAAAACTATTATTGAAATGAAAAACCTCAAGCCGCCCCATAGTTACACTATTGCTGGCGAAGCCAACGGTGGTGTAGCAGGATTTGGTAACGGTAGTGCAGATATTTCTTTAACAGAGTCTGCAGGCACTACAACCTTGTTTTATAAAGCACAGTTCAAGGTTGGTGGTAAGCTAGCTCAGATAGGCGCTAGGTTGGTTACAGGCGTCACTAGAAAAATAGCGGATGAATTCTTTGGCAAATTTAGTCAGGCCCTCGACAAGGATGCAGAGAAGGTGCTTACAGAACAAGATAAAACGGGTTTGGAGCGCACAGCCGACTACAAGCATATTATTTTATCTATTGTTGGTGTGGTAGCTGTTATATTGATCGCGTTATTGCTATTTCCTCACAATTAAGGGAACCTTCATGATCGAGAAAGCATTCTAGTTAAAGTGCCTTGATCAAACAGCCCCCTTATAAAAATCTCTAGTGCGCACGATCGCTATAATTTCTAATAATTCTATTTTCATATTGAGCTGTCTAGTAAAATAAAATATTGATGTACAAAGGTGCTCAGGTAGCTAAAGACGAAGCATCCGTCTCACGAAACCATCGTTTCGAAATGCATGATAAAGTGCTCCTCCCACGTGAACGGAGACAAATGCAAGTAAAGCCCAGCAAGTCCAAAGATGAATATCGGAATAGAACATATTAAGCTCTTCGTCCTCATAACCCCAGTGAGGCAATTCTAAAACCCACCAAAGAGTCGTACTCCATCCGCTATACGACGAGGACATGTAACCGCTTATGCAGCATGTAAAGATGAGGATATAGAGTATAACGTGATCTAAAAACGCAAGCCTAAGTAGCAAGGGTCGTTCACCAGCAGAGAATACTGGGGTCGGTCGATATCTCAATCGAACATAAAGTAAAATTATAAGCATAAAAACAATAGTTATACCTAAATTCTTATGGAGTTGAAAAGGGAATACCCGATATTTGAAATCTATGGACGGAAAAGGTAGCGCTAACATCCACCAACTTGAAATAAATAAGAAAAAAATAGAAACGGCTATCAACCAATGCATTATGACTGCTGTAGTAGTGAAATTTTGTGTTTGCATATTATGGTTCGCTTTATAGATGCTCTCTTTAGTCAATGTGAAGGGTTCTTCAATAGTTGATTTCTTCTAATCTGTGTCTTTAATATGTTGGCCGGCGCAGGCGCCGGCAGCCATAATAAGATGTATAGAAAACCAGAGCAGGATATTCCAGAGATATGTTGCTCTTAACAGTGGTCCAGTGTTTGTTGCTGCTGCGAAGCCCAGCGCGTCGATGACAAGCAATGCAGAGAAAGTGACAACTGCAGCACGTGGGGCCCAATTACTATATTGAACTAGCGCCAGACCGACAAAGATCGATCCAAAGGCAATGATCGCACCGATCAAAGAAAGGCTCATCTGAAAATCACGGAACCAATTAGGTCTCGAGACAACCATGATTCTAACTTTGGCTATCATTAACTTGCATTCTTCCAAGGAAATTCCTTCCTCTAGGAGCTCATCCTCAGGACACCTTGGCTTCATTCCTTGCATAGCTGCTCCATCAGAGGTAATCACTCTCTGTATCATCCATTCATTAACGTTTGCCGCAGTTAGTAGAATACCAAACACTACAGCGACGATCCCGAGCCAGCTCGCCCATGCTGGTCCCAAGGCATTGGGAACTGTTTTTGAACCTGACATCCCTATCTAACTACCTCTCTAGTGTGGTCTAAGAAAGGATAGACATCTCTTTTTATGTAATCAATCGTAAAGCGCATCGTACTGTTCTCCGCTAATGATTTCAGCTATCAGACAAAACAAAATATGTAGTAATTTTGGGAAATTTTATCCTTCATTTGAAGACGATATTTACCAGTGTAGTTTTAGCCTTAGCCAAAATGTTCTGGGTGTACCCGGACTCAAAAAACGCCGTTCGTCCGAATCGAGATCATCTATAACTTCATCAGCTTCTCCATATAAACCAAAGGTCTCATAGTCTTTATCAAAAAGATTTTTTACTTCCGTTGTTAAACTGAGGTGACGACTTACTTGATAATTCAGCGAAGTATTTACTACTGGATAAGAGTCGGTTTTTTTTTCGAGATTGGCTTCGTCACCTCGGATGTACTGACCTGAGTTAATCCTCATATCGATACTGCCGTTTAAACGATCTGAAAAGCGAGAATCTACGCCTAGTTTGAAGTTGTGTTCTGGTATACCCGGTATCTGACTACCTGAGTTGACGGGCACCTCCCCATTTTTAGCATAAGGATGATTTGGACTACTCGATAAAAACGCGTCTTCAAAAGTCGCCCTTAGATAAGAGTAGTTGGCAAACCAGCTCCAATGATCACCCATGCCTGTCAGGTTGAGCTCCAAACCTAGCCTTCGTGTATCAGCAGCATTCGTGAAGAAACCTTGATTCGATAATACCCCACCGCTCGTTTGAAATAGAATATCGTCTTGATTTACGGTATGAAAGAGTCCGATATGTATCTGATCTATATACTTAGTCTGGCCCCGTATGCCAACTTCATAACTCAATGAAACTACATCATCTAGTGGAGGGTCGGCTAGAAATGTATTAGGCAGGTTACATGGAGCTTCGGAATGAGAACATGCAAGTTCTACAGGCGTCGGCGCCCTTGACGCCTGATAGATTCCAGCATAAAGAGCTGCTGCAGTACTTAACTGATAGGTAAAACCTAGACCGCTATTAAGTCTTTCGAAACTATGGTTCCCATCAAGTAAAGGCCGCTCGCCACTTTGGTCTTTAGTCTGAACACGAGCTTTGTTATAACGTGCTGAAAACGTGCCATCCAGCCTTTTTGTAAGTCTTACGGTATCGGTGATATAGACTGCCGATAATTGATTTTCCGTTTCAAGATCAGTGAATCCCCCTGAATCGAATAAGTTTGATCCTACGGTAGAGCGATTTGCGGTCAACTCCGCAAGCTCGACTGTCGAGCTAAACCTAGTTTCACCCAAAAGATAGTCGGCGCCAACTGTAATATGATGAGTTGAGCCAAGCCATTCCTTTTCTAAATAGAATTGAGCCGTGCCACCCCAGCTTTTTTGCTTTCGTCGGCTGCGATTGTTAATCGCATCAAAATCTCCAGATACCGCATTGGCACTTTGATCTTCAATTTGAATACCATCCTCATCACATAGAAAGCTATCGAACGGAGGGTCACACTCCTCAAATTCAGAGCCATCACCATTAAAACTATTAGTAGTATTATTTCGGTAAAACAAGTTAAGTCTTAATTGCATATTAGGAGTGAACCAGTTTTTGAGTGAGAGACTAGCCATTCCCATTTGATTTTTAGTGATATCCGGATGAGTAAATACTTGCTCCCTGGATTCCTCCAGCAGCGCTTCCGGAACTGAGCCGTTACCTCGAAGGTTGGTACTTCCACCATTAAGGTAAAGATCAACTTCACTATTTCCGTTACGCCAGCTTATTGCGGTGTAAGCGTTAAGCGCTTGAGAAGCTGAAAAGTCCCGCCACCCATCTTCCTCCATAGCATCAATTGAGAAAAAAGTTCCCCAGTTATCTTTGCTGCTGCCATTAGTAATAGACAGCATATTTGATTTGTAGGAACCATAGGCCAAGGCTGCTATTTTTCCGGGAGCAGAAAAACCATTTTTAGTTGTAATAGAAATCGCTCCGCCCAGCGCATTTAAACCCAGCACTGGATTGGATCCAGCTATGACATTTACGGTTTCAATAGTGCTTACTGGAAGTAAATCCCAATTAATTGTATCTCCAAAAACTTCATTAATACGCACACCATTTTGATAAATCACAACCCCCTGAGATGTACCAAGCAATGGTGAAGCTGTAAAACCCCGCAAGCGAATATCAGGCTGGAGAGGATTATTCTGGGCATCGCTAGTCGTAATACTTCCTGTCCGTCTACCTAGTATTTGAGAAATAGAGTAGCCTATAGTTTCTTTGATATCATCTTTGCCGAAAGTTTGTATTGGATAAGATATCTTGTCGCTCAAAGCGAGCTCCGAAAGTGGCGAGATACCGATAACCTCTACAACCTCTAATATTGTGCTTTCCACTTCCATTCCTGTTTGCGCATTTATACCTCCCGAGATACAGCTGCAGAACAGTGTTAGCTTAAGACAACGCCAGAAGGTCCTTTCTTTTAACTTAGACTTTTTTTTATGAATTAACGAAACTATAATATTAAAATATTCCAAAAAAATACGTTCACTATTCCTAATACGCCCACTTAATCAGCAATAAACCAAGAACCAAATCTTCTAAATTCATTTTAATCATCCCAGTATTTTCCCCTTAAAATTTCTGGAGAAAAATTATATAAATATCGAAAATTTACTCTACAGCGTCAATAAATACTATATCCGTTAGCGAAGTTGGAAATTAATACCCACAAATATAGAAAGCGGCTCACCAACGAAATAACGGTAATCACCAAAGGCGTAATCGGCTCGTTCGGCATAGTCCTTGTCAGTTAAATTATTTACCCGGATGGTAAATTGCCAACGTTTATTCATATTATATTTTAAGCGAGCATTTATTAGATTGTGTCCAGGATAGCGAGCTGAATTTTCTGGATTTAAATAGTACGCACCCATGTGCACCCACTCTAATTCAGCTTGATGACCCCGCGCCGATGTCCAGCCTAGCTGCACCGCACCTAGATGCCTAGGAGCAGTATCGATATCATTCCCTTTAATCTCAGTAGGTCTTAGGTTGATGGAATTTTGATAACTATGCCGAGCAAATGTCCCATTGACCGCGAGATCAAAATTTAGTGGAAGGTTATAGCGTAAATAAAATTCTACGCCCAAGTGCTTGGTTTCACCATTACTAATATTTTGGCGCTCGGTATCTTGAAAAATAAAATTATCCTTTTGCATACCAAAGAAGGCAATATCATAAAAGACTTTATAAGCAGAGCCACGAAATCCCAGCTCAATACTATCTAGTTGCTCCGCATTGATATCGCTTCGCATTTGACCCGCCTGCAAACGATAGAGTTCAGTTGCTTGAGGAGCGCGATAGCCACGCGCCAGTTGTAGATAGCTAACGTGGTTATCGGACCAATGATGCAAAGCGGCTAAACGAGGAGCCCACTCATTGAAGCTGTCCTCGCGGTTGGCGGGACGGGAAAATCTGCAGCCGATCACATCATCGGCACACGCTGAACCTGCGCTCAAATTATTGTCGTAGTCGTAATTAGTGCGCTCAAAACGTAGGCCGAGAGTCAAGCTCGTGGTATTGGATAAACTCCATTCAGTTTCCATAAAAGGGGCAATCACTTTGGCTTTCACGTCATAATCATAGTGTGAGCCTACCGGAGTAGTCGGGCTAAAAGGCTTATCCTGCGTCTCTTTTAGAAAGCTCTCTGTATAATCTATATCCAATCCTGTAATAGTACGCCAGTAGCCTCGTTCTCGCGTATAAAGTGCTCGCAAACCTAAACCATGCTGACCATTTTTCTCAAGCGACTTCCAGGGTATAAAGTGCTGTAAAAACGCCATATCGGTGTGCCTTAGGAAAGGGGCAATACTGAGTGTATCGGTAGAGGTAAGTTTAAATGTAAGGCGTGAATAAAAACGCATGGCCTGCGCGTCTCGAAAAGCTTCTGGATTTGGATTTTCTCGTTTGCGTGATGATTCTTTATAGGCGCTGAAACCTTTAATAAATCCTGCAGTTTCTTGGTTCAAATTGGTAGCTGAAAACACGCTTTTTATGTTCAGTTTATCCGCTTCGTACTGATGTACTAGATTTATTTTCTGTTGCTCGAACCCCGAATCCTCTTTATAACCGCCGTCGTGCGTGCTATTACCATAGATCAGAAATCCATTTCGGCCAAGCTCCTCTGAATGCATTACACGCGCCCGTCGATACTCATTCGGACCGCTTTCTAGACCAAAGCTGATTTGGTTATCATCCACCGGATCCGGAGTGAAAATATTAATTATTCCATGCTCTGCATTCGAGCCGTATAAAGCGCTTCCCGGGCCACGTAAAACCTCAATACGCTGTGCTTGCTCACTATTAACCTCAAATAATTGATTAGCGTTGCAAAAGCCGGGCGCACGCAAAGGTATGCCATCTTCTGCTATTAAGAAGGCTCCGCATGACCCGGCCCCCGTGAGGACTGGTGAGCGAATCGCAGTCAAATGCTCCTGACCATTACCTCGGCTTATCCAGGCTCCCGGTACTCTAGCTAAGGCTTCATTGATGTGCACATGGGATACGGCTTGGAGACTTTGCTGGTTAACAACCCTAGTATTGGTGGCTAGGGTTTGCAAGTTCGCCGGCTGTCGTTTGCCAGTTATCGTTACGGTCTCGAGCTCGTTTGCTGATGTTCTTAGCGCGATTGATAAAAGCACAAAGATCAAGAAAAAACATATCAAACTTATCAATCTTGAGAAGAATTGGTTTTTTTGTGTCATAAAAGCGCAGTCTAACCTCAATACCCATAGAGTACCGATCGGTACCAAATTTACTCAAATATTACCCATTTACTTAGGTTATGGGAAGATTTTTATACCCAATACAAATAAAATTCGGGGTCATCGCCGGTTCAACCAATCGATAAAACTCAACTCATAGGTTTAACCAAGGGATAGTATTAGATTGAAGTCGGTCTGAACGGCAGTATTTTAAAGTCGAGTAAAAGTCTTGACTGTCTTACTATTTGTTAATTTTTTATCTCAGATTCTCACAGAAGTACCTCTCCTTTCTGGAAGCTGACACTATTGATTTGTGGGTAAATTGCTGTTAAAAATATCCCAGTGAAGTCTCCATCCATCACCCGTTTTTTTTCCAAACAACAACGTAACTTCCAATATCTAATTGTTCACCATCTCTCCTTGTAGTCTTGTAAGTTCCGAGTTCGTTAGCTGAATTGCCAAATGCCTCAATTTGATCAGATTGAAGTGTTAAGAGCGTAGCTCCATCATCAACCATGCCCGCTTTTATTTCATCACGACCAACTAGCGGTTTCATGTTTGGCCCTTTATATATTGCATTCTCCGTGTAATACATTGCAGCACATTCGATATCACCTTTGTTTGTACAATCAGCTAATTTTTTGTTAACGGAATTTATTGTATTAATAATCTGATCGTTTCCTGAATCTGGACTAGCTTCAGCAAAAACTGGAAACGCTGCTATGAACGCGAACCCAAATGACAATAAAATGATGCGATACTCTTTCGACATGCTCTCCTCCACCAGTAATCAATAGTGCTCCTTATCAAATCAAGTTCGTGTGAGCTACCAGCCACTCTGGCGCAGGTAATCCTGTAGAGTTAGCATATCTGGTAGATACGAGCGAACTAGCTTGATATCGGCACTATAACCAGTACCATCAATCCAACGATCCATGATCGTCATCTCCTCTCCAGCAAAATTTTGGTACGTATCCCACGGCAGCTTCTCAAAAACAACCGCATTGCCGATTATCTGACTGAACAGGTCCACAACCTCTTTCATACTATATTCGTCAGCGGCAATATCAAGATTACGCCCCAACCAGCTTTCCGAGTAACTGAAAGCTAATGCCGCTAACCGACCAATATCACGGACCGAGATCTGTTGCAGTCGGGTAGATTCCGAAAACGGACTGCTTATTTCCCCAGCCATAATTTTCTCGCGGTCGTACTCCCAGTTTTCCATAAAAGATACCGGGCGCAGGATCGTATAAGGCACCCCTGCTCCGTAAATATAGCGTTCAATTTCATACTTGCTGTCAAAATGCGGTATTCCCGTTTGCTGATCAGTATTGGCAACGGAAGTGAATATCAGGTGCGATACATCAGCAAGATTTGCGGCATCCACGACATTCATCTCATGACGAACCTCGCCATCATAATCATGCTCCCAGAAATTGGTCACAACGAAAACACCAGAAACACTGCTCATCGCCGTATCAAGAGAATTGGAATCATCGAAACCCCCTTGAATGAGCTCCACACCCAGAGAAGCCATCGCTACTGCACGGTCGCTGCTGGGATTACGTGTCATTACGCCTACCCGAACACCGTTCTCGATCAGCGCCTGAGCCACCGCCCCGCCCTGTCGACCCGTCACACCGGTAACGAGAACGAGTTTATATGGCTGCTCAACTATATACTGAAATTTCGTTTCGGTGGTATCTCCAGCATCGTTATTGCAGGCAGCCAAAAGACATCAGAGCGGGATGAATTTGCATAGTCTAAACATAGAGTCGAATTCTCAAGAACACGAAACTAGTTTTATAGCCTAGTTACTATTTCGGATCTATGGGCATGATTGCCTCGACACTTTTCTATAAGAAAATCAAGTAGTTATGGGCTTTCCAAAACCTCTCAGGACTTTATCGGATTTGAAGTTAGTGGACGGCAGAATTTAACAGTCCCCTGCATCCTTCTGATCAACTTACTATTTGTTATTTTATATATCTGGGATACCCCCAGCAGCACCCCAATTTTTCACACTAGGCATGAAAGTTATACATCACAGTTCTTGATCTATTTTGCCAAATCTGATTCTGCCATTAAAGACAACTCATTTGAACTAATTTTGTGTCTCCAGAACGCGGCATGAGGATATATCCATCGTTCCTATTCCACCATCCAGAACAGCCCTACCGCACCCTAATCTCGTACACAAACTCTCGCCCAACTTGCCTATCACCTACTCGACAAAATCAAATGTAGCTCAGTTACTAGTATAAAACTGGCATGATGATGAGTGTGTTAATACATAGCTAAGACATTACTGAATATGATTAAACCTGAGTTTTAGTAGTTCCAAATCTTGACTTTAGCTAGTAACCTAACTATCAGTTACTCTAAATTTATCAGCGTTCTCGCAAGAGAAAGGTGCGAAATGAAAATACTTAAAATTAATGGCAAACGATTACTCGGAGCTATCGCTATATTATTAATCGCAGAGCTTGCCTTTGCAGTAAACGGGAATACAACGATTTTGGAGCGGCTAGGCAAGGCTAAGACGACCCCTGAATGGACTTATGGTGGCCAGGCCATGTGGAAAGTAAAAGATAATGTGATTTTCATGTCCTCACTTGAAATCAGTGATAATAGAAGACCCGATATGTGTATGAAAGCAGCATCCCTGCAAGCACGAGCAGAAATGAGAAGATTTATATTGGAAAATATTTCTTCATCGAAGCTTCTATCTCTGCCTGATCTTATGAGTAATTCAGAATTTCAATCAATAACAGCATCACTTGCACAAGGCAAGATAAAAGGAGCGTCTGTTAAGAGCCGCTATTGGGAAAGATTCCAGACTACCAATATCCGAGGAGAGGGAAAAATCAGGATGCGCTGTGCCTCTCAAATCAGTGTAGCTAGGAAAGATCTAGACGCACAATTAAGTAAAACAATAGAGGCTTCCTTAACAAATAATCCTAGAATTAAAAGAGCTCTAATCAACGCATATAATGACTTCATTGGTGATTTATCATGAAGGGAATAACTTTCACATGTGCTCTAGGCCAGTTTTTTGCATTTGGAGAATTTTTTGTCTCTGGCCACTCGTCTGGATAGCCGGAATTTCTCGAATGCTTGGATTTAAAGCTGGTCGGGACGGCAGGATTTGAAAGTCGCCTACAGCCCTTTGATTACCTTAATATATGTTACTTTTTTTATCTGAGATACCCCCAGAAGCACCCCCACTTTTTACGTGAAGCATGAGGCTAATACTACGCGAAGGACTATCCCCATTTCTAACTTCTAATTAAGTTCTTCCATACTTGACGACCCTTAGCCGCTGCCCTATAAATTATTCTTGCTTCAGAACCATCAGTAGTAATTAAAAAAACATGTGCTTTAGTCATGTATTTCGATTGTCCTTTAATGATACCTTGGATTAGGCCGCCTCGATCTCGCATCAGTGTCTGGGGGTTTAAGCTTAAACGCTGGGATTCATAAAAAAAGGTATCTTTTACATCATATATAATCGCAGTTGACTGATCATTATTCTCGATTTCATTTATATAATCTAGAAATGATTCAAACACTGAGGAAGGCGGCAACAAACGCTCCTCTAATAACTCCTTGAATCCATCCAGCGGTCTATTCTTAATAAGGGGCAATCTTTCCCTCAAGATTTGGGTTAATTCAAATTTTCCCCATGGCGACATTTCTCCAGAATGACCCGCCACAAACTCGTTGTCGACAGATGCACTATCTGCTGATGAAGTTCTCCGAGAGCTAAAATGAAGATTACCTCCAGTTTCTATCGATTTTACTGACAACTCATGATCATAAAAGCATTGCCACCAGTCATCGTAAAGAGATTCTGGAATAGATATCTCCATCCAAGGTGCGTAACTTCGTGTGCCAAACATACGTGCTCGTTGAACATATGTATTTTGTTGAAGCTTTGACTTAACGTTCCTGGAAAAGAAAAATGTAAGCAAATTATTAAAAGTAAGACCCCGGGAAACGATATTACCTCCTATAGCAAAAGTGAAAAGGTCTCTCGGATTACAGCAAGCATCAACGTTATCGTGATCATTTTCACTATTAATCACTAAAACATTTCTGCGGCCGATATTTTCGACTATAAATTTAATAACATCTCTCGGAGATTTACCGTGGCTAAATTTTAGTTCTAGAGTCTCAACGTAAGATTCGATAAACTCGCAATACGCAACTAACTTTTTGCGATTGTTTTCTTTGTTATCAAAACGGCTTATGAAGCTCTCAATCTCTGCCTTGTCTCGTCTGTGAACCTCTTTTTTCCCGTCAGTATGAATCAACATAGAATACTTAGTTCTATCCGAATCTATAGCAAGATTTCGTATCGCAACTTTGGTTAGAAAACGAAGAAAGCTATCTTCCAAATATTTTTTCGCTTCTCCTTCTTCAGGTTGCTTCTCTAATATAAAGTCACTGCGCTCAATATCGACTCTGGAGACTGGGAAAAAATATTTTCGACCAATATATTTTTCATGAGAAGTTAAAAACACCCAGTCTTTAGTATCATTTGCAAATGTATTATTGAGATCCAATCTACCTGGAGTGGCAGTAACGCCGATATAGGCACCCTCCTCTGATAATTGCCCTAATACACCAACCTTTAAATTAATCTCGCTCTGCTTGTTTTTGTTGATCTTAGTATTCGGACTAGCATAATCAGCCTCGTCATCAATAATTACCCTATCCTTCAAGAACCGCGATTCAAAAATCAGCTTCTCTAAGTTCTTTGAATTTTTCCTGCAAAAAATCACCCGCTGCTTGGATATCTTCTTATCTTCATCTCGAAGGTCAATAAATTCACCGTGCCTCATTGGGGTTGGATTGATTTCTGAAGCCTCTTTGAATCGACGGAAATTTTGTATTTCTAGAGTTAAATTATCGTTCATAACTACGAATATTGTTTTCCTACCGGCATCTAAAAGTGCGCAAGTAAGAGCAATCATAAACTCGGTCTTTCCAGACTGAGGTTCTCCATATACAACTAAGCTATTACCATCACTATTTAAGTTTTTTAAGACTTCATCCACACCACTCTTTATATGGGTTATATTCATACCCTTGTTTTTCAAAGTTTCAAGACGATCTATATATCTATTTTTCGTTTCTAGATCGTCTAAAATGTCATCGTAACGCAAAGGGAACTCACTTTTATGTCTATCAACTCAAAGCAAAAGTACCAGGGTTATGTTCTCAATGCTATAACTCAGTCACTGACAGATGAACATGACCTCTTCGTAGGAGTTCGCTCGGGAAGTGATAGTTCCGCGTTCGTTATTGAGTGCATAAAATTAGATAAAGCTATCAATATCGGTATTTTTATTAAAATCTCTAATCAGAGACGCTCGCCTTGGAGGTATACTTTCTTGAGGAAACACCAAGAATCTATAGAACTCCTTAATGGCGTTTGTGATGCTACATTCGTTATCTTCGTCAATGACGATGATGGAGTCGCCTGTATCGACTTTATCGGGCTAAAGGAACTCTTAGATGCTCATTTCGACGATGCAGAATGGATCTCTGTCTCGAGAAAACCAAGTTCGAGCTACAAGCTGAAGGGCAAGGATGGCAACTTAAGTGGATTAGCCAAACGCATCGCATTTCCCGATGTCATTGTCAACACCGTGATGGAACAGCTAAATGCAAATTAGAGACTTTATAAAATGAATCGCGATAGGATTCTTGCATCCCTCGCAAAACTAATCTCTGAAAAATCAACATACGGAGCATATGCTAATGAAGTAAATTCGCACTTTTCAAACATGGATACTCAATTATCTCAGGCATGTCCTACCCCAGCTGCAACTAATAATCTCATCCGAAGAGAAGGCCGAAACTTTCTGCTTAACCTTTAGTATTTCTTCCATACAATTTACTTCGAATCCGTCGTGCGGTGATCGGTCGCAGACCTTCTCGTTTTAATCTCTCTGCTACTTTTGGAAACAATGTTATTTCCTCTAGCTCCAGTGATTTTAGGATGCCTGGATGCGTATCTGCTAGCATTCGTTTTACGTTCTTAATTCCTTCATCATCAGAGAACGATATCATTACACAGGCATTACATGAAACACCTGCATAGATGAGATGACGCAGTCCTAAAAACGGTAGTCTATAACTATCAGGTTTTGCACCAGTGAGTTTATGATACTCCTCTGGACTTGTACCTTTTATTGATACACGTACATGTAGTCTTTTGTATTTAGCTAGAGACTTTGCAAACTCTTCATCGGCTCCTAGTGTCATGCCATTAGTCTCTAGAATATAGATATATTCACTCTGCTCGACGAGTGCGAGCAATTCATGAAGATGCTCTCGTCCCAGTGTTCCCTCAGAGGCTGAGGCAGATATCAAATTGTGCCCGTGCTTTTTTGCAGTCTTCACCAGCCCATCAAATACCTGCTGCGGTGTATAAAACTTGCCCGTCGCTTTTGGTTTCCATACAGGCTTATCGGAAAAACAGAACTTACATCTCAGATTACATCCGACCTCCGTCGCACTCGTGGTACCTCCATAAAAACGCAATGGTCTCCCGAGTTGAACGTACTTCCTCCGATTCCCATCTACGACTACCTTTTCGGTAGCCGTAGCGAGAGCGATCGGATCGTAACCAGCATCAGTCGCCAGATTTTGCATAGAGAGCTCCACTAGTATCCATGAGTTTTCGTGTGACGCCTTTTACGACATTACCGAGAAATGTCTTCCCACCATTTTTCTCAGAGTGATTCCACTCACTGTCGATCAGGTCCTGTAGAAAATCAATAGGGTTACCTTTTGATTCACCATTCACTGCGATACTATGCAGTCGACGAAGCGCGTCTGATTTATCTTTATCACCTAATTTGGCTTTATCAACACTGTCTGTCAGCATCGATACCGCTTCATCGAATGATTCTGTGTCTATAGGGTGCGGTCGACCATCTTTTCCACCGACAGCGAATGCGAAACGTGCTGGATCGTCGAACCGTGTTGCATCACCATGTACTACCTCACTAGCCATAGCCAGTGCTTTTAGTGTGCGAGGTCCTACACCATGCATATCGACGAGGTCTTCAAATTTTTCTATGTCACGGTTATAGGCGAGGTCCAGTACAGATGCGAGACGATTTAGATTCACGTCTTCTTTTTTGACATCGTGACGATTGGGTAACTCTGCCTCCCGATATGCCTCTATTACCGTCGATGGTTTCTCTTTCGCTAGTGAAACCATATTTGTGCGTAGCATGTCTGCCTCGGCATCGACGAGATTGAGTACTTTCTGCTTTTCCATACCTGCGATGCCGGTATGAGGTGAATCCACAAATGATTTCACAGTCGGTGAATGCCAGTGGTATCGTCGTGCACGACGAGTGTCAGTATTCATTCCCTGCGAGATGGAGGTCCACTCTCCCTCGTCTGACAGAATGAAATACTGCTGGTATAAATTGAATCCATCCTGCACCGCATTGTTATCAATGCGTCCGGTCAGTCGGCAAGACTTTTGTAGCTCCGTCCCCTCCAGTCCATGTTTATCCGATACCTTATCGATCTGTTTATGTGTTGAGTAACGCTGTTTACCTTTTCCTCCTAATATGTAGAGACCTAGGTCACTAGCCTTCGGATTAATACGACGTTTTAGTGAGCCGAGTACCGTTGCTGTCACACCGGATGAATTCCAGTGCATGCCCATCACCGCACCGAATGCCTGAAACCAGTTTGGATCAGACATGCGTGTGAGCACTTCTGATTTTCCATAGTTATAGACGATGGATTCGACTATAGCGTCACCCATCTTACCCATCCGTTCTGTAAGGAAATTTGGAACTCGCCCGAAATGTAGGGGCATCCCTACTGCACCTGAACTAATCATAATTTGCTCCTCGAGTTTTATCGTTCCTGCAGAATTTAGGGCGCAGGAATCCCCTAGTGCCTGTTGGCACTAATTTTTAAACTTAGAAATTAATGAGACTCAGTTAGAGTCAGAGATATTGCTTATTTTTTTCTACGGCGTTTTCTCTGAAATAATTTCCAGAAACTATTCCACAGCCACCACGGTGTTGATCCTACTCTGCGTGAAAAATCATGAGCTGTACCGGTCTGATATATCGCATCCGGCGCGTAGCCCAGATCAATCAGGCGATTCACCATCGCTGAGTTAGAGACGTTCGTGAAATTTCCCTGCTCTATCACGCGGCTAGCAATCATCCGCATACCGGCCACACTTTTTGTATCCACGTTGTCATCCATAGCATCGATAACATCAGCCACTGCTGTCGATGGCATGAGTAATGCTGCGGCAAAACGATCTGCCTGTTTTTCTATAACAGGTTTTTCTCCTGTCTCACGGCACATCCCGCCATCAGTATCTACATCTTTCTGTTTCAGATAGATATCACGGTGCAGTACGTGGTGACCGATTTCATGTGCTAGCGTAAAACTGTAACGACCCTCATGACGCTCTACAGCAGCGTTTACCTGAATCAGGTTTTTATCAAATATAATTCCACCGAGATAATCTGGGTCGCTAAACAATCCATCATCGAGTATCTCTATCTCATATCCTAGATACTGTTCTGCTATGACTTCTACAGGAACGGGTAATTGATTTCGATTAGTTTCCTCTCGAAATTCCCGCAGCAGCTGGTCCGCACGACTGTCTATCGTCTCGGCAGACAGTTCAGGATAAATTGTCTTCTCAGTAGACACTGTCTATGAGTCCTTATTCATCTTATCGACTTGTTTTTGCAGTTTCTCCCACTGCTCTGGCGTGAGATTTTTTGCTGAGCGCAGAAAACTGGGCACAGTCAGCGGATTACTGTGAATGACGTCCACCACCTCTGGATCGACTTGATCCGCTAGATACAGGAGTTCATCCACGTTAGCGTCGAGTATTTCAGCGAGCTTTCTGACTAGATCACTCGACGGTGCTGACTTATGCTTCTCCAGATTAGAGATATGCATACCCGTGACATCGACTGCCCTACCCAGCTCTCTGATACCCATATTTTTCTCAGTGCGCAGCTCTTTTAGTCTATCTGCAAACGTTATTTTACGCGCCATAGAGGTTTCTCCTCATATTAATTTCTGCGTAATGTAAACTGATTGTTTACATATGTCAACTGATAGTTTACAGTTTATATTAAATTAATTAACGGAGTAGCAGAGATGACTAATTTTAGGGAAGCAATAATATACGGCATCACAGTTCAGACGATCCTGGCTGCATTAAACTTTTTTGTTCATCTGACTCAAAATATATAGAGAAGAAACTTTCAATCCGGTTTTCTGTCTAAGTATTAGCATAGATATATTGGATTTTATTTTCTCTACTCATTAAGTGATGACTACTTCTGCAGAATTATCCACATGCATTTTAGATGCG
>CABYJX010000022.1 GCA_902519405.1 uncultured Gammaproteobacteria bacterium | reverse complement strand
CAACACTTCGTGTAGCTTGTCCATTGATACGTATCTTGCTTCGTTTAGCTTTGGATAGGCCCATAAACGGATGATATGTTCGGCCTCCAAACAAGAAGGATCCATTACATGCCCAGTCTTTATATTTTCTGATTAGGTAGAAGTCTTCGACAGGTTCTCCATCTACTGTAATTTTCTGTGCATTCAGGAAATCACAATATTCGGACATTAGATTGTTGATGTGATCGGTATAGGCTGTTGGCGTGAATTCAATTAAATTATCACCAAGATTTTTAAGTACTACAAAAGTTCGGGATGTTTCCTTTAAGTTGTTCGCATTTAACTTCAAAGATCCTATCGCTTTTATTAGATCTTTAGTGGCTATAAAAGAAGATAATCTACGCTCTTTATGTTCTCCTTCTTCATCTTTTTCAAACCACTTATTACCTTTTGTGAGCTTGGCTAACTTAGCTTTCTCCAAGCTTTTAATCACTGCTACAAGCGGCTTATTGCCTATTTGATGAGGATTATATTGAGGGGGATCATTCTTCTGGTTTCTTAGATTAAAAAGTATCGGCTTATCCTGATACTTGGCTACATTACATAAAATACATACTAGTGCTTTTCGTTGAGCTTTAGTTCTAAATGTTGGAATAGAGGGGTTGGTTAATAGTTTATTAAGTACTGTATCTGTGTCTTCAGGCTCTAAATTTAAATTAATTTTAGGCATATAACTTTTGGCTCATATGGAAGGCTATAACACCCGATAACAACTTTAAAGATGTTAACACTGCGGCTTAAAACCATTAGGCATATTGAGCTCCATTAACACCATATAAACAGAAGTAAAAATTATTTATGTAATTATTTTAAATAATAAAAATAAATTCCTTGAAGATATTTAAAATCATTTGAAATAGAACTTATTCGTAAACATATGCCCAGAATAGCCCTGTAAGCTTATGTATGGCCTTTTAAGCAACGTTAGGATATCAAGGAATGCCAACCTACTAGGTCAATTGTAAAACTCTACAGGAAGACGTATGTAGCTGTAGAGTTTATCATGGGTTTAATTAGGTGTCAATAGTAGTATATTTAATTTTATTTATTAGGTGTTAGACTTTAATTCCATGTCGCTAATTCTGATTTTATTAGGACGGCTTAGATGATTGATCTAGTGAAGTTTGCCTTAAAGGTTTTGATAGTCTGTGTAGTAGTCGGGACAGTAGTTGTAGGTGTCTACTATGTTATTTCTCCGTATCAAATTTGTGAAAAATCAGACAAATTTTTCACGCAATACTGTCTGGAAAATACCAGTTGGTAATATCTTATAAAGGCGATTGACAACAAGAAGATGAAACCTCTACTACTCACACTGATCCTATCAAGCCTGACAGCAAGTGCTTTTGCTGGTTGGGATGATGTTTATGACTGTGAAGAGATTTTAAATCAGGTTACTTGGCCTAATGCAGAAATTCAGAACTGGACTCTTTCCAAATTCACCTTCAAATCTGACAAGGCTAGAAATGCCATTGTTTTTCCAGAATATGACGGATACTTTTCGGGTAAAGTTCATGAAATTGATGAAGCAATTTTTAATAAAGACTCTGAGAAAATAACGAGTGCTTACATTTATTTTTCTAACGAGCGTTTCATCTATTCACGAGTTTGGTCGGGGGCGGCTTATACCAAAGTAGCCACGTGTGACAAAATTTTAAACTTCTAACTCCTCTCATACTAAATCTTGTATTTACTTTCACGGTCAGCCTGTTCTTCTCTTTCACGTTTTTCAAGCGACTCTTGTAATTCTCTTTTACGTTTTTCAATTGACTGTTCTATTTTTCTTACTTGCCTTAGTAAACCCTGCTGTTCCTCCTTGCTACTAATTCTGCAGGTAAAATCATCCTCCGTCTTATAGGACGGGCTTGGATAATCATATTTTCTATCAGGATATTCAATCCGTTTGAGAAGATCTAGAGTAGTCCGATCCAGATACCAAACACCGTCTTTCCATGGGCTGTTGTAGGACTCTCTGACAAATTTTTTATCGACGCCTCTATAATATCTCCCATCAGAATTTACATCCCATTCTAGGTCGGTGTAGTTAGAAATCCACACGCCCCATGAATCCCATCGGTTGGGGCTTGGATCCCAATCAAATTTGGTCCCGAATACAATAGTGATCCATGTCGTTGTAATCTCTATCGCTTCATCATTAGTCACTAACGTAAACATAACAGTCCATGAGGGTTTTGAATCTAGAGAATTAAAACGATTTTCATCATTTTTATCGATAAGTTGTTGGCTCTTTTCATCCCAAAAAAGATCATAGTCTTTCCATGGACAAGTTAGATAAGTCACGTCAGCTAATACCGCTGTGGAAATAAAACCTAAAATGATGGTAAGAAAACGGATCACCTCTAACTCCCCTTGAACTGAATCACGTTTGCAAGATCACGTTCTTTAAGTAAGTGAGCATTAACTATCTTTAAAGTTTCTGCGAGTGAGCTTAATCTTTCAGTTTCTGCCATTGAATCTTTTGCGTACTGCAACATTTCTGAACGATTTCTGTCGCCAGCCCATCCTCCAATCTGATTCTTGATGCTGTCAGGCACATAAGCATTATCTAGATTATATTTAGCAGTATGTCGGAATGAATAAGCTGTAGCGTTTGGATTAATTTGTTTCGTATATTTTGAAAGCTTTTTGGAAAAGTGTGTATCGTCAAGTGAAGACGCATATGAACCTAAGACTCTGCCTGAATCATCTTTCAATTGCTTGGCCAGTGTCCTGATTCGATCTGGCTGAACCACCAATGGAACAACTCTAGGTCTATCTTTACTTTTCAGCTCTGCTTCAGAATTATGTTCGGCTAAAATCTTAATATGTGGTGGTTCATGATCCATTACTAAGGCGGTATCTAGCATCCTCATCACCTCGCTATTAATGGCTCCAGTTTGAATCATGACTAGTACAGTTAATTCAATCCAAGGTTGATAAAGTTTTGAAGATTCATCTTGTACTAGCTTTATTAATGAAATTTGTTGTTCTTGAGTGAATACATGTCGTGCTGATTTGTTCTTATCTATCTTCCGTTGACGGATTTTTGGTTTGTTAATAGTCAATTTAGATCTCAAGTTGTGATGATCTAAAAGAGTGTTAATAGCAGATGTCGGAATAACCATCCGTCGTTTTCTGGTTTCTGCCGAAAGTAAATTGCCTTTATAACGAGTTTCACATAGATGTTGATCATACTTCATAAAAGCTCTGTCTAGATTCTCTTGTGTTAAAGGATAGTCTCCTGTTACTTCAATAAATAATTCCCACCATCGTTTTTTCCTCTGATAATCTTTAAGTTTAGCTTTATCCTCGCCTTCGTATGCGATCTCTGGTTCATATACTTGCCAAGCGTCAGAAACTAATAATGGTGCTCTCGTAGTTTCTGGCTTTGCTTGCAGTAATCTCCATACCTCTTCTTGCACTAACACGCTGTTAGGTTTGTTTTGATCACGTTCTTCTAAGTTTCTTAGTTCTTCATCTACCTCTGAATCATCTCTAGCGAATCTAACTCTATTATCTGACTCAACGTTGTAATCAACCATATCTGGAAGGACGTAATCCAAGATATCGCTTGTGTCTCTCTGAATAAGTAATTTGTTCCGACCACTAGCTTCTTCATTCAGCTGACCAGCAGTCAGTTTATGTTGTTTCATGAATACTTCAGCTCGCTTACGAATTTCGTATTTTTGAAGCTCTTCGTAGTTACCTGCGCTTATTGTTTTAATGAATCGCTCATAGTTTTCGTTCTCCAATTCTAGCGCTTTAGCAATTGTAGATTGTGAGGCGTTTGATGGAAGGTTTAGATGCGTTTTGTAGATGATAGAGCGTCCAAATGCTGCACACCAAGCATGAAGTTTCTTGGGATACTTTCTTTGAAAATAATGGATCTTACCGTTGCGTAAAAAATGGTACTTCAAACCCATTGCAGTCCACCGACAGGGAAAAGTACCACACAAAGTACCACAAACTAGACAGATTTAAAACACATTAAGCTTTTAAAACAGTAGCTTATGATTAATGATTGGTGCCCAGAAGAGGACTTGAACCTCCACGCCCTTGCGAGCACTAGCACCTGAAGCTAGCGTGTCTACCAATTCCACCACCTGGGCACAGGTAGGTTTTAATTGTTGGCCTCATCTGGACAATACTTTTCGCCTATGATGCTGTCAATCATCAAATCTACTCATGGCCGAGAAATTCTCATATTCTCACGGAGCAAGGTACAATGAGTCATGAAAAAGAAATTCAGATTTGCAGATCCCGAGGCCGAAGCAGAAGCTAAGCGGTATTCCAACCCCATAGCAAGCCGTAAAGCACTTCTAGATCTCTTAGCAAAATCTGGAGAACCAATGAAAATCAAACGCATCGCAAGGAAAATTGGTGCAACTGAAAAATCTCAAATTGAGGCACTGCAAAAGCGCTTAAGAGCGATGCGACGCGATGGTCAAGTCATGGTTGATAGGCAAGGTGCCTTTGGTTTGATAGATAAGCTCCATTTATTACATTGCAAAGTGCAGGGACATTCAGACGGTTATGGCTTTGCAATACCGAATTCCGAAAATGATGATGTGTATCTTAATAATGGACAGATGCGGCTAGTTTTTGATCAAGACGAAGTTCTGGTAAAAATTACTCACATAGATCGTCGTGGACGTCGTGAAGGTCAAATTGTTGAAATTCTAAGGAGAGCTCATAAATCTTTAGTCGGAAGATATTATGAGGAAAATGGAGTCGGTTTCGTATTATCTGATAATCCAAAAATCACGAACGAAATATTGATTAATCCGTCTATGCGAGGAAAAGCAGAAGCGGGTCAAATAGTTCAGGTCGAGATCATCGATTATCCACTCAAACGCCTTAGCGCTAGAGGTAAAATAATCGAGGTATTGGGGGAGCGCCTCGATCCTGGTTTAGAGATAGAAGTTGCTATTCGTTCAAACGGAATACCATCTATTTGGCATGATAATGTCTTAGCTGAGGCTAATTTTTTCGAGAAACCTATTTTGGCTGACATAGAGGCGAGATTGGATCTACGTGATTTAGCATTTGTCACCATAGATGGAGAGGATGCTCGTGACTATGATGACGCTGTATATTGCGAAGAAAGAGATGACGGATGGTGTTTGTGGGTGGCCATAGCAGATGTCTCCCATTACGTTCGGCCATATACCAAACTTGACGAAGAAGCTATTAATCGCGGTAACTCTGTTTATTTTCCAGATCGAGTTGTTCCTATGTTGCCAGAAACCCTCTCTAATGGACTGTGTTCTCTACTTCCGTTAGAAGACCGATTAGTTTTAGTTTGCGAGATGCATATAGACAATCAAGGTGGTTTTCATCACTTTGACTTTCATGATGCTGTAATTAAATCTAAGGCTCGGCTTACCTACGGACAGGTTTACAACTTTTTAGAGGGAATTGATGATCAGGAAATTATCCCTGATATAAATTCAAACCTCCATAGACTGTATGATTTGTATAAGACTTTAGAAACTGCAAGATCTAAGAGAGGTGCGATAGATTTTGATACGGTGGAAACTAGGATTATTTTTGATGAGTTTCGGAAAATAGAGAGGATAGTGCCCATCGAACGGAACTATGCACACCGACTTATCGAAGAGTGCATGCTCTGCGCCAACTTGGCTGCGGCAATGTTCTTGGAGCAGAACCATGTACCAACACTCTACCGGGTTCATGAGGGGCCCACTGCTGAAAAGCTGGTCAATGTTCGACTTTTTTTAAGTCAACTGGGTTTGGAGTTAAAAGGGGGTGAAAAGCCATCTCCTACTGATTATCAGAAGCTTGTTGCTCAGATAGAAGAGAGAGATGATTTCCCAATTATTCAAACCATGTTATTGAGATCTCTTCAGCAGGCTGTCTACCGAGCTGATAACCAGGGACATTTTGGATTGAATTACAAAGCTTATACGCACTTTACCTCACCAATTCGTCGATATCCTGACTTATTGATCCATCGAGCAATTCGTTCTACCCTCTCTAAGAAAAAGAACCAAGTAAAGTCTAGTTCACCTCTTTTGAAAGATAAAAAGATTCATTCAAAAAAAATCTATCCATACGGTCTCGAGAACATAATCGCTTATGGAGAGCAATTTTCAATGACAGAGCGCAGAGCTGAGGATGCAACTAGAGAGGTTCAACAGTGGTTAAAATGTGAATATTTAAGTAATTGTATCGGAGATAAATATTCAGGTACTGTCAGTGGAGTGGCTAATTTCGGCTTATTTATAGAGCTTCAAGATATCCATATAGATGGTCTTTTGCATGTAACTGCTCTTCCTCGAGATTACTATACTTTTGATTCGTCACGCCAATGCCTACGCGGAGAGAGAACAGGTATACACTTTAATATTGGCGATCAGCTAGAGGTATTAGTGGCTCGTGTCAATTTGGAAGATAAGAAAATCGATTTGGAATTGGCAAACAATTCCAAACAAATTCGTAAAAAGAATAATAAGAGACGAAAGTCTAAGAAGAAAAATAATAGTCTTTTAGAGCCAAGAGATAATGCTGCTCTCGTGGCGGATTAAATTATGTCCTACGTTTTTGGAATTCATGCCGTAGAGTCGGTTTTAGTGAACCGACCTCACGAGGTGATCTGCCTGTTTCTAAAAGAAAATAGAAGTGATAAGAGAAAGGAGAAATTACATAAATTAGCTACTGCTAGCGAAATAAAGATAAAAACTTGTTCAACAAAACTTCTTGATGAAATGGTATTAGGAAATCATCAAGGAGCTATCGTACAAGTCAACGCAACATTTAAAGAGTCGTCCACAGTAGAAATAAATCTTGAAGAGTTAAATTCATTAATCGCAAGCTCAAAAGGTAGAGCTTTAATTCTTATTTTAGATGGTATTACTGACCCACAAAATCTAGGAGCTTGTCTTCGAACTAGTGATGCTGCAGGGGTGACAGCAGTGATAATTCCAAAAAATAAATCGGTCGGTATTACACCTGTTGTACGTAAAGTAGCCTGCGGGGCAGCTGAGGTTGTACCTGTGCTCAGGGTAACTAATCTTGTTCGGTTACTGGATCATTTAAAGAAACATGGTGTCTGGATCTACGGTGCTAGTGAGGGAGCTAACGAGGGGCTGTATGATTTGGACCTAAAAGGTGATATTGCATTAGTGCTAGGAAGTGAAGCAAAGGGATTGAGGAGATTGACTCAGGAGAGCTGTGATTCAATTTTTCGAATACCCATGGCTGGCTCAGTGACTAGTCTGAATGTCTCTGTAGCTGCAGGTATTTGTTTATTTGAGTCGGTTCGACAACGTGAGTCACCATAATTTAAGTCCTTGATCGGATAGGATTAAATCTGTAACATGTCCACCTCAAAAAATTCTGTGTCTCTTTTTAGACATTTTGTTCTCCTTGCTACACATATGAATGGTGGCTTAACTCAAAAGGGGTAGTTTATGCGACATTACGAAATCGTATTCCTAGTTCATCCTGATCAATCTGAACAAGTTCCTGGAATGATAGAGCGTTACTCGAATACCATCGAGAAAGATGGTGGTAAAGTTCACAGAACAGAGGATTGGGGTCGAAGGCAGTTAGCCTTCCCGATCAGTAAAGTTCACAAAGCGCATTATATATTAATGAACGTGGAAGCAACTAATAACGCCATGGATGAGCTTAATACCACTTTTCGTTTTAACGACGCAGTTATAAGAAATCTTGTTATTCGTCGAACTTCTGCAGAAACAGAAGAATCATTGATTATGAAAGCGGAGAAAGAGAATCGAGAGCGAAAGATACGCTATGAAGAACGGCAGGCCGAATCTGGTGATCAAGCAGAGCATGACTCTGAGCAGACTACCGATGATGATGTATCCACAGAGGCTGAGGACGTGAGCCATGATGATTCCAACGATGAAGCATCTTTAGATGCCGTAGAGAATCCGACCAACGGTAGTATTGAAGAAGAGGAGCAATAAATAATGACAAGATTTTTTAGACGCAGGAAATACTGTCGTTTTACCGCTGAGGGTATCAAGGAGATCGATTACAAAGATCTTGATACCCTGAAGGCATATATCACCGAAACAGGAAAGATTGTACCAAGTCGTATTACTGGAACTAAATCAAAATATCAACGTCAGTTAGCAACCGCTGTCAAAAGAGCTAGATTTCTAGCGTTACTCCCGTACTCTGACGCTCATAAGTAACTGGAGATGGAGAGATTGTTCTCAGCTTCCCGATCGCTATTAGATACTCGGATAATATTTTGATTTGGCTTGCTCAATGGGCCATGAACGGGCGTTTTCAGGCACTTGCGCTCGTTTCGCTGAGTGTTACTAGCGCATTATTCGCTTGGATAGGAGCAGCGTTGATTGGACTAGTGACTCTGCGTAAAGGTATTGGGGAAGGGAGCCTATTATTGCTTTGGGGGCTTTTGGCTGGTGTATTTTTGTATTCGCAGCTTGGTGATCTTAATCCTCTTATACAATTATCAGGAACATTTATTCTCGCGGTTATTCTTCGCCAGACCATAAGCTTGTCCATCACTACACTTGCTTGCCTTCCGTTAGGAGTTCTCCTAGTTTTATCACTGAGTTGGTTCTCTCCGCCAATGATTGATCAAGTCGTAGCGGCTTTTAGTGAGCTAATCTCAACTCTTAAAGAACAGATGGAAAATTCTGGGCAAAGTATTTTTCTCGAAACTCCTAGCGAAGGATTAGTGATTGGGATGATTGGTGTGGCGAACTTATCTACAGTTTTACTGTGTTTATTTTTGGCCAGATTTTGGCAAGCCACACTTTACAATCCGGGAGGATTTGGTATTGAATTTAGAGCGTTACGCTATTCCCCTTTCGTATCGTTTCCACTAGCCGTGGGATTCGCCTTAATATCGAGTTTAGAGGGTTATCAAAGTTGGGCAGGACTTTTCGGATTGCCGTTGACCGTTGCGGGTATTTCGTTAGTACATGCTAAAGCTCAATATTGGAGGTCTAGTACATTAGGGCTATCCCTTTTTTACTTAATTTGGTTATTAATAGATTGGGCAAAATTAGCGATACTACTACTTGCCGTCGTCGATAGTACATATAACTTTCGGAAGAATTGGTCTAAAGCGAATATGCCCGCGGAACCCAATCAAAAGGATGAAAAATCTAATGATTTGTGAGAATTCATAGTAAGGAGTCTATAATGGAAGTCATTCTTCTTGAAAATATAGCTAGCTTGGGTGAGCTCGGAGAAAAGGTTCAGGTGAAATCTGGCTACGGGAGAAATTTTCTTATTCCGACAGGTAAAGCTGTTCCCGCTTCGGAAGATAATGTGGCCTTGTTTGAGGCGCGCAGGGCTGAGTTAGAACGAGCCGCTTCGGACTTGGTTACAAAGACCAAGGCTAGAGCATCAAGCATAGAATCCCTTGGTGTCATTGAAATTCCTGCTAATGCAGGTGAAGAGGGTAAGTTGTTCGGTTCTATTGGCACAAGAGATATCGCCGATGCACTAAATTCAGCAGGATGCGAAGTGGATAAGTCTGAAATTCGCCTGCCGGACGGCGCTTTAAGGCAATTAGGAGAATATCAGATTTCTATTCAGTTGCATGGGAATGTAGCTGCAAACGTAGATATTTCTATAATCCAGGAATAGCGATGTCTACTAAGAAATTCTTTGTTTAAGTTTGCCGGTTTTTCTTTTTCCAACCGTCAGTTTGCGCTAATCTGGTGACTTGGAAAAGAGAAAAAAAGTAACTATGGAAGGCTATGATTCACCTCAAATCATTTCAGACTTTATTTCCTCATCTGATCCGGAGGTTTCTCGCCTTAATCTTCAGCCACATTCTTTAGAAGCGGAACAGTCTGTTCTTGGAGGATTACTCATCTCTCCAGATGTTTGGGGCGAAATAGCAGATATAATTAACGCAGATGATTTTTATAGACCAAATCATCGACAGATATATCGTGAAATTAGCCAGCTCGCTGAAGAAAATGATCCAATCGATATAATTACGCTTGCAGATAAGCTCCAAGCGAAAGGTGTTTTAGAGACAGTCGGTGGACTTTCCTATATCTCTGAACTGGCAGAGAAAACCCCCAGTGTTTCTAACATAAAAGCGTATGCAGTCGTTATTAGAGAGCGCGCAGTTCTTCGTAATCTTATTCAAACATCGCAAGAAATTGCTGAGAGTGGATTTAACCCGGAAGGTCGATCCTCATCGGAGATCGTTGATGATGCGCAACGTAAAATCATGCGTCTCTCCGATGGTGAGCAAGGATCAGTTGGGTTGAGAGAAATTAAGCCTATTTTAACATCAGCTCTTGATCGCATAGAGGAGCTTTACGAATCCGGATCGGATTTAACAGGGGTCAGCACTGGTTTCAAGGATTTAGACAATATGACTTCGGGACTTCAACGTGCCGATCTCGTAATTGTTGCGGGACGTCCCTCCATGGGTAAGACAGCCTTTGCGATGAACTTGGTAGAGCACGCAGCACTTAATCAAGAAAAACCTGTACTGGTGTTTAGTTTAGAGATGTCCTCCGAAAGTTTAATAATGCGAATGCTGGCCTCCTTGGGTCGTATCGACCAAAAGAAGATTAGATCGGGGAAGCTTGAAAAAGATGATTGGCCTAAATTATCTACCGCGGCGAGTAAACTCCAAGATATACCATTATATATCGACGATTCTTCGGCGCTGACTCCTACTGAGATTCGCACTAGAGCAAGAAGAGTTGTCAAGGAAAGTGGGGAGCTTGGTTTGGTTATGATCGACTACATGCAACTAATGCAGGTAGCAGGGTCGTCGGAGGGAAGAGTTGCAGAGATCTCGGAGATTTCGAGGAATCTAAAGGCTATAGCCAAAGAGTTCAACTGCCCAATGATAGCACTTTCTCAGTTGAATCGAGCTCTTGAGCAGAGACCAAATAAGCGTCCCCAGAACGCAGATTTGCGAGAGTCAGGAGCAATTGAGCAGGATGCAGATGTAATATTTTTTATCTATCGGGATGAAGTCTACAATGAAGAATCCCTAGAAAAAGGGACCGCCGAAATAATTATCGGAAAACAACGGAATGGCCCAATCGGAACATGCAGGCTAGCATTTTTAGGACAATATACCCGTTTTGAAAACTTGGCTCGCTCCTCATATCGGGATTAAAAAAACGCGAGAGATAGTTTTTCAAGCCAACTAAAGGTTTATATTCCTAGGTTTTCGCGTAATCGTTTTAATTCGTTTTTTTTCTGTGCCTTTGTTAAATGGTTAGATTTTTGCGGCTGGTCTTTATCGGATGCTGGTATTGCCAATTTATCTCCTAGGAATACTTTACGAATATATATAGAAAAATTTTCTTCGAAAACTGGCCATGTTTCTTTTTTTGGATTGTTAGCGAGAAAAAACCACCCCGTATCACGACCAGCAAAATAAACCGCAGGATGACTCCAGTTTTGCATTACTTTTGGTGAGCTGGCTTGACATGCTTCAATAAAGGCATCTCGCGCTAGTGGCAAACCAAGACTGCCGATACATTCTTGGCAACTGACCAGCATCTGATGGAGAGTGGGTAGGTATTCGCTGTGTTCTATTGCTCTTTTAGCGCCCAAGAAAAGTAAGTCTATCGGATACTCCGATAGAGAGTCTCGCCAAAGACGTTTGATTTGTCTCAGCTGATCCGCATCCTGAAACGCGGCATAGTACTGGTTATGATAGTTCAGTCGAAAAAGTGCAAATATACGATTGATGGCATCTACCAGAGGTTCATCATCGGGCATTTTAGTCTGCCCAGCTGGTATCTCCGAGGTCTTCTTGGATGCTTCTATCTCGTGTACGGCGTTTTGAATGAGCTCCTTGCTCTTTTTCATATCCCTCCTGCTCCAATAGATGTCGTTTGGCCCAATGATATTTTACATGCTGCAGAAACTTACTATTCCACGATTTATGAATTTCCCCGTTTTCCCGCCAATAAAGTATAAATTCCGGTAAGACTGATCTAGCGAAGGCTGCATCGATGTGGGCTAGTTTGAGAATATCGAATAAGTCGGCACTTGGCTCCCAATTTTCAGAAATTATTCCAGATTTTGATTCACGGCCTAAACTATTTTTATATCTCGACCACTGCAATCGCACATGTTGAATAAATTTTGAGTTTAAACCCTTTACATTGGCTTCACGTTCGCGCCAATAAAGGATAAATTCTGGGAGCGCATCGTCAATAAATGTTTGGGCAATCCCGGCTCTATTTAGGATCTCCTGAGCATCTTTGCTTGGTCGCCAGCTCTGATTTAACTCCGTTAATTCATCACTCCTAGAGTAAGGATATTGACTCGATTGATATTTCCTCCAACAACTAAGGACATGTTGTCGAAATTTATTCTCCCAGGCATGATTTGGCTCTCCCCTCTCTCTCCAATAAAACGAAAAGTCCTCCAGTTGATCTTTAGCAAACTGCTCTGGGATATTATGATTTAATTCCAATAAGGAAAGAATAGCTCTACTCGGTCGCCATGAAACAGGTAAGGGAGTTGCTCCTGATGTGATCCGCTTTTCTGACTCGCCGTGAGCACTACTAGCGGATGTTCTTTCATTTAGTGCAAAAATAATTTCTTTTGAACCGTCAACGTATCCTTTATCAATCAAAATGACGCCTTTTTCGACAAGATTTTTTATGATTCTGCTGACGTCTTTGCTACTCCAAAATGGCAGATTGTGCAGTAATTCGCGCTTTTTTATGTTGAGCCAAGAATAACCAATACGAATTTGTGGAGTATGGCTGTCCAATAAGCTCCTAAGATATTGAGCTAAAATTGCCTCTTCGAGGCCAATAGTTTGAGCTAATTCCGGTGAAAAAAGCAATTGTCTTTCTGGGACTAGAGAATATTTTGTCATTGATCTAAGTGAGTTTTCCCTAAAGTCTGCTAGGATATCGATCTTACAAGATCTATTGTAGATGTAAGAGTTATTTCTCGCTATTTAATAATGGAGCTCTGGTCTTGCGAAAAAAAATAGCGTTTGTTTGTGACGACTGTGGAGCTGATCATAATAAATGGCAAGGCCAATGTGCTCATTGTGGAGCATGGAATACTCTAGTAGAAGTCCGGATTAGTCAAAACGCCTCACCCATTAATCAGATTCGAAACTTAAATAAATCGACCAATCTCAGGGTTGAAAAAAACCATCCAAAAAAATTAGCCGACGTTCGGCTGGAGGAAATACAACGAATTTCCACGACATTCGATGAGTTTGATCGTGTCCTTGGTGGAGGGTTAGTGCCTGGTTCTGTAACTCTGCTAGGAGGAAGTCCAGGAGCGGGTAAAAGCACTTTGCTTCTCCAGCTCGCATGTAATTTATCTGATAGCGTAGATATTCTCTATGTCACCGGAGAGGAATCTATGCAGCAAGTGGCCTTACGTGCAAATCGTCTAGCGCTTCCTCGTGAAAACCTGCGCCTGATATCAGAAACGAGACTACATTCTATTTTAGCAATCGTAAATGATCTCAAGCCGGCTGTCCTAGTTATTGATTCTATACAAGTAATGTTTTTGGATGAATTATCCTCCGCACCAGGAGGAGTATCTCAGGTACGAGAATGCTCTGCAGTCCTCACTCAGTTTGCCAAACAGTCCGGAACGGTATTAATTTTGGTTGGTCACGTGACGAAAGATGGCTTGCTTGCTGGGCCAAAGGTTTTGGAGCATATTGTAGATTGTTCACTTTTGCTAGAAGGTGATGCAAGTAATCGCTATCGCAGTTTGCGTGGTCAAAAGAATCGATTTGGAGCAGTGAATGAGCTCGGTGTATTTGCTATGACCGATCTAGGTATGCGGGAGGTTAAGAATCCCTCAGCTATTTTCCTGGATCGCAAAGATCGATCCACGCCAGGAAGTGTTGTGACCGTAGTTTGGGAGGGAACTAGGCCGCTACTTGTTGAAATTCAAGCGCTTATTGATTCCAATACTCAGGCTAATCCAAGGCGCCTAGCGGTGGGCTTAGATCAGAACAGAATGTCAATGCTGCTAGCTGTTTTACATCGACATGGTGGGATTAATTTAGTTTCGCATGATATATACACTAATGTTGTTGGAGGGATTAGAATCCTTGAAACTAGTGCAGATCTAGCCTTGATGCTTGCCACCGTCTCATCTATGCAAGATTTTTGTTTGCCATCTGAAATGGCAGTATTTGGTGAAATAGGTTTATCAGGTGAAATCCGACCGGTCCAGAACGGTCAGGAAAGATTATTAGAGGCAAGAAAGCACGGATTTAAGCGAGCACTAATTCCCTCTGGAAACAAACCTAAACTATCCATAGATGGACTTGAGATTAATGCTGTTTCTGGTATCTCGGAAGCGTTGGCACTAATCTCTTAGAAATTCATTTTAACTTTTTATACTTAATTCTTCGGGGTTGCTGTGCTGCTTTACCCAGCCGTGATTTCCTAGCCTCCTCGTAGTCAGAAAAGTTTCCCTCATGAAAAAGTACGTCTCCTTGATCTTCAAAAGCTAAAATATGAGTAGAGATTCTATCTAGAAACCATCGGTCGTGAGAAATAACGAGTACCGAGCCAGGAAAGGCCAATAAGGCTTCCTCTAGTGCCCGTAAAGTCTCTACATCAAGATCATTTGTAGGCTCATCTAGAAGGAGCACATTGGCACCTTTCTTGAGTAATTTCGCAAGGTGTAGCCTATTTCGCTCCCCTCCGGAAAGATCTTTAACAAATTTCTGTTGATCAGATCCTTTAAAATTAAAACGACCCAGATAAGATCTAGAATTAATTTCATAGTTACCAATAGAGATGATATCTAGCCCATCCGATACTTCCTGCCAAACTGTATTTTGCGCGGTTAAATCATCTCTGGACTGATCAACGTACCCGATCTGCACAGTGTCTCCAATATCAATTTTTCCGGAATCGGCGTCCTCCGAGCCTATTATAATTTTAAAAAGAGTGGACTTTCCCATTCCGTTCCCGCCAATTAGTCCGACAATACTTCCTTTAGGAATGGTGAAGGTCACTTTTTCAAAGAGTAGTCTTTCCCCAAAACTTTTCTTTAGATCAACAACCTCTATTACTTTATCGCCTAAACGCTCTCCGGGTGGAATATAAATTTCATTCGTTTCATTTCTACTTTGGAAATCTTGGGATTGCAGTTCTTCAAACCGTTGCAATCTAGCCTTGCTTTTAGCCTGACGACCTTTAGGATTACTTCTTACCCAATCCAGCTCAGCTTTGATGGTTTTTTGATGAGAAGCTTCCTTATTTTTTTCCTGCTCAAGTCGAAGTTCTTTAGCCGAGAGCCAGTCAGAATAATTACCCTCGTACGGAATACCTTTTCCGCGATCCAGTTCCAAGATCCAATTAGCCGCGTTATCTAGAAAGTATCTATCATGAGTAATAGCGACTACTGTGCCCGGGAATTCGTCCAAAAAACGTTCGAGCCAAGAAACACTCTCTGCATCCAAGTGGTTTGTGGGTTCATCCAGCAAAAGCATGTCTGGTGACGACAGTAATAATTGACAAAGAGCTACTCTCCGACGCTCTCCGCCGGACAAGCTATCAACCTCAGAATCCCAAGGAGGGAGTCTAAGTGCATCTGCAGCAACTTCCAGTCGATGTTCAAGGTTGTGGCCATCTAAAGCCTGGATAATATCTTCAAGATCAGCTTGCTCCTTTGCCAACGCATCAAAATCCGCCTCGGGCTCGGCATATTCCTCATACAATGAGTTTAGACGGTCCAACGCTGTTTTCGCTTCAGCAACACCTTTTTCAACATTACCTCTTACGTCTTTATTCGAATCGAGTCGAGGTTCTTGCTCAAGATAGCCAATTTTTATACCCGGTAGTGGACGTGCCTCCCCATGGATGTCCGTATCTACTCCAGCCATAATTCTTAGCAGAGTTGATTTCCCAGCGCCATTCAGTCCCAGAACTCCTATTTTAGCTCCTGGATAAAAAGATAAAGAAATATCATCTAAAATTTTCTTATTTGGAGATATTACTTTACCTACACGATTCATAGTGAAAACGTACTGAGCCATACCAAAATCCTTTTCGTAACTTCTGTGTAGGACCTTTTAGAAACTTACCAGAACAGACTATGACCCTATTGTCTCATTTCATCTCTTTCAAAAATAGATGGATGATCGAAGAAAGTCTGATTTCAAGCTTAGTTAAATTAACTATCTGCTCGAAAGTTGTTTAAAATAGAAGGCCTAATCTGGTTGGCTACTCGGATAGTAGCTCAAATTTTTAAGGAGTTGGGATGTTTAATAGTGAGATGGATATCGAGAGCTTCGATGAAGAGTTGTTTCAGGCTATAAAGATGGAAGAGTGTCGGCAGGAAGAGCATATAGAGTTAATTGCCTCTGAAAATTATGCCAGTCCTCGAGTGCTTGAAGCGCAGGGAGGTATCCTGACTAATAAATATGCTGAAGGCTATCCTGGGAAAAGATACTATGGAGGTTGTGAGAATGTCGACGTAGCTGAGGAACTTGCCATTGAAAGAGCAAAAATGCTTTTCGGTGCTGCCTACGCTAATGTGCAGCCACATTCGGGATCACAGGCCAATGCCGCGGTGTTTCAGGCATTGCTGAACCCCGGAGATACCATTCTTGGGATGAGCCTCGCGGATGGAGGCCACTTAACCCACGGCTCTTCGGTCAATTTCTCTGGTAAAACTTACAATGCTATTCAATATGGCATTGATTTAGATACAGGAGAACTAAATTATGTTGAGATTGAGGAACTCGCCAGCAAATACTCGCCTAAACTTTTAATCGGTGGATTTTCCGCATACAGTCGAGTTGTGGACTGGGAAAGAATGCGCGATATCGCGGATACCGTAGGCGCCTTCTTTTTGGTGGATATGGCTCACGTTGCTGGCTTAGTAGCGGCGGGATTATATCCAAGCCCGATTCCACATGCTGATGTAGTTACCTCTACAACCCACAAAACTCTGCGAGGGCCTAGGGGAGGAGTAATTCTTGCCAGGGATAATGAATCTTTGCATAAAAAATTCAATTCCGCGGTATTTCCTGGGGGACAAGGAGGGCCTCTCATGCATGTGATAGCGGCAAAAGCTGTAAGTTTTTTAGAGGCACAAAGCGAGGAATTCGCTTGTTATCAAGCCCAAGTTATTGCCAATGCAAAGACGATGGCTGAAACTTTTATTTCGCGGGGTTTTAAGATTGTTTCTGGCGGCACGGATAATCATTTGTTACTGCTCGATCTTATTGGTAAGTCCTTCTCGGGGAAAGATGCCGACGAGCTCTTGGGTCGAGCAAACATCACGGTCAACAAAAACGCCGTACCTAACGATCCACGATCCCCTTTTGTGACTTCAGGTCTAAGATTAGGCTCTCCTGCAATAACTACTCGCGGATTCAAGCAACCTCAAGTAATCCAGCTAACTAACTGGATTTGTGATTTACTTGATTCTTTCACAAGTGGACAAACTGAGGCAACCGTCATGACAGTGAAAGAAGAGGTTCTTCAATTGTGTAGGGAGTTTCCTGTTTATAGAGGTTCGTCTTTAACAAAGTAGACGGCGTGTTCGGTGACTAAACACTCCGTGGTATTATGTCTGCACTAGTTAAGGGGGTTTCTGCATGCATTGTCCTTTTTGTGGTGCGGACGATACAAAAGTAATTGATTCGAGACTGGTATCCGCAGGGGATCAAGTGCGTCGGCGTCGGGAATGTTCCGAGTGTGCTGAGCGATTTACTACTTATGAATTAGCGGAACTATTAATGCCCAGGATAATTAAGCAAAATGGGGCTCGCGAGCCTTTTAATGAAGATAAGTTGCGTGCAGGATTTCTAAGAGCTTTAGAGAAAAGACCAGTATCGTTAGAGGACACAGAAGCAGAAATTATACAGATAAAACATGCTTTAAGGGCAATGGGGGAGCGCGAGATTAAAAGTAGAGTATTAGGAGAGTTGGTTATGGAGCATCTTAAACAACTTGATCAGGTAGCTTATGTTCGCTTCGCTTCTGTCTATCGCAGTTTTCAAGATATTGCCGAATTTAGGGATGCAATTGAACGTCTTGAGTCTGATCCCGCGCTCGTAAAATCTGATACATAGCGCACAGAAATAGTTTGATTTGATGGTTAGGGATGCAGATATAGCTTTTATGCAGCGTGCGATTTCTCTAGCAGGAATGGCCGCCTACTCGGCAAGACCAAATCCTCATGTAGGCTGTGTTCTAGTTCGTGATGACGTGATCATTGGGGAAGGATACACCTGTCCTCCTGGAGGAAATCACGCTGAGATACAAGCTTTGGAAGCTGCACGGGATGCGCGAGGAGCGATCGCCTATGTAACTCTTGAACCTTGCAGTCATACGGGTTTGACGGGCCCGTGTGTGGATGCCCTCATAAATTCGGGGATTTCAAAAATTTATGTTGCATTAGAGGATCCGAATCCAGTTGTAAGTGGAAAAGGTCTTGAGCGTTTGGCAGCAGCTGGATTAGAAGTCCATACAGGGATTTTATCGGAACAAGCAGAAGTTTTGATTTCCGGTTATATCGCTAGAATGCGCCGAGGAAGAGGTCGAGTACGAGTGAAATTAGCCATGTCTCTTGATGGGAGAACGGCGATGCCATCTGGTGAGAGTAAATGGATTACCAATGAAGCTGCTCGACAGGATGTCCAAATCCTGCGTGCTCAAAGCTGTGCAATTATGACGGGTATAGGGACCGTAACTGCAGATGATTGTGAACTTACCGCTAGATTTTACGATTCCAGAGTATTCTCCCAGCAGCAATCTCAGAAGTTATCTCCGCCATTAAGGGTATTACTCGATAGTGAAGTGAGAGTACCAAAAGGGTCTAGAATTTTATCAAAGGATGCCCCTACGCTGGTTATTCATAGTCAAGGAGAAAAATATGATCCGCAACTACCGGATTATGTAGAGCATGTTTCGGTAAAATCCAACCATCGTGGTGTGGATCTAGATGAGGTAATGAAAATTCTCAATAGAAGGTGTTGCAATGAGATTCTTGTAGAATCAGGATCTCGTTTGGCAGGTTCACTTCTGATTGAAGGGTTGCTAGATGAACTTATTATTTATGTAGCACCTACTTTTTTAGGAAGCGAGGGATTACCTCTTTTAGAATTATCTTTAACAAAAATGTCTGATTGCTTTCCACTAGAGATTATTGAACAAGTTGAATTAGATGGTAATTTTCGTCTCACGGTCGTTCCCAAGGCAAAGTTAGAGGATTAGCAATTATGTTCACGGGCCTAATAGAAGAAGTTGGAAAAGTAAAAAAGATAGAATCCAAAGAGGTGGATATTCGGTTATGTATCGAAGCTGGAGAGGAATTACTTAAGGATGCTAGTCTCGGCGAAAGTATCGCAGTGTCAGGTGTTTGCCTGACTGTTACCGATATGTCTTCCTTGTTTTTTTGGGCCGATGTTTCTGTGGAAACCTTAAAAAGTACTACTCTAGGATCACTTCAAGTCGGGGATACAGTAAATTTAGAGCGATCTTTGAAGCCTGAAAGTCGTATGGGTGGGCACATAGTAACAGGACACGTAGATGGAATTGGTGAAATTTTACAGCTAGAGGAAGAGGGTCGTTCTTGGCGATTTTTATTCAGGGCACCATCTGGTTTATCTCGCTATATAGCTCGCAAGGGGAGTATTTGTATAGACGGCACTAGTCTTACTGTAAATTCCATAGTCGATTCGGACTTTGAAGTAAATATAATTCCCAAAACTATGGAATGTACAACCTTTGCCGCCTATACCATTGGTTCAGTTGTAAATCTTGAGGTAGATTTGATCGCGAGATATTTGGAGAGATTATCTAACGCTGATTAGCCTTGTAGGCGGTCGAACAAGCAAATATTTACAGGATGATGAGAAACTTTGCTGTTAATACTTACGGGGTGCGTATCTAGTTGAAACCTATTTCTAATAGTTCGGTAAAAGATATTTTGAGCGATATTCGCCAAGGTCGAATGGTGGTTTTAGTCGACGACGACGAAAACTCTTCTAGTGAGGGGATCGTTATGGTGGCTGCGGAACATTGCGACGCCTCTCACGTGAACTTTATGGCTCGTCAAGCCCGTGGTCTAGTCTGTCTAGCATTAACTCGAGAACGTTGTGAGCAACTTGAATTAACTAGTATGGTTCTTGGTGGGTCAGATAAAAAACCAAATTTCACTACTTCAATTGAGGCGGCCAAAGGTATTGATACAGGTATATCTGCAGCAGACCGAGCTCATACTATAAAGACAGCAGTTGCCAACTATGCTACTGCGGCCGATATTGTTCAGCCGGGACACATTTTTCCATTGATGGTTGCTTCAGGTGGCGTCCTCATGCGAGCAGGTCTTACAGAGGCCGCATCAGATTATGCGGGCTTATCCGGACTTCCTCCGGCAGCGGTAATATCAGACATTCTAACATCTGATGGAGAGTTAGCTAATAATTTTGAATTATCTGAGTTTGCTATTAAGCACCAATTAAGAATAGGTTCAATAGCAGATTTAATAAATTTCCGTTTAAGAACTGAGCATACTATTCAAAGGATACGAACAGGAGAAATAGAGACTCTCTTTGGAAAATTCAATCTCCGTGTGTACAAAGATAATGTAGCTGGAGGTACTCATATCGCTCTTTGGAAGGGGAAAATATCGGCTGAAATGGCCACTTCGGTTCGGGTGCATGTGCGGTCCACGATGCGTGACCTTATAAGTTGCAGGTCATTATCCTCTAGAAGTTGGAGCTTTATACAAGCACTTAAATATATGTCTGAATCCTCTGGTGGAGTAGTTGTTCTTGTAGATGCACAAGAATCTGAACAACAACTTCTTTCGAATGTAGATTTGTCTCTTGGTCTCAATGATTTCGACGATTCTATACATATAGGGTCCTCTAAAAATATTGGTCTCGGAGCTCAAATACTTCGTGATTTAGGAGTTGGTAAAATCTGTCTTCTGGGTGCACCGATCAAGTATAATGCGCTTTCGGGATTTGATCTGGAGGTCGTGGATTTTTTATCTCCAAATATTGATTAGGATTTACTTGTTATGAAAACTGGTGGTATTGAAAAGTTGGAGATAGATTTGTCGGGTAGCGAGGGAGATTTTGTAATTGTAGCTAGTCGTTGGAATGATGATATTGTTATAAAGCTGGTTGAGGGAGCGATCAAGGAACTTTCACTTCAAGGGATCGACGAGAAAAAAATACGGCTCATTCGAGTGCCCGGTGCCTTTGAAATCCCTCTAATATGCCAACAGGTAATAAATATGGGGGGCGTAGCAGCGGTCTTGGCATTGGGGGTCATAATAAGAGGTGATACTCCTCACTTTGAGCATGTTGCTAATGGATGTATAAATGGAATTATCCAAGTCTCACTTAAAACTGAAATACCTATAAGTAACGGGGTGCTCACCGTGAACTCTGTGGAGCAGGCACGAGAAAGATCCAATTGTGATGGAGATAATAAAGGGGCTGAAGCTGCCTTGGCAGCACTTGAGATGGTTCATTTGTTGAAATATCAAGCTTACTGAGATCTATAGTGCGTATTCAAAATCAGTTAGCCGCACGACGCAGAAAAGCCCGGCACTATGGAGTTCAAGCGCTATATAAATGGCATATGGTCGGTGGTGATCCACAAGCAATAGTTTCAGAATTCTGTAGTGACTATGATTTTAAAAATGTCGATATCGAGTATTTCACTATCTTATTAAATTCTATTCCCTCAGATGTCGACCACTTGGAGGCAGTTTTGTTGCCTATTTTAGATAGGAAATTAGATGAGCTTGATCCAATAGAACGATCTGTGCTGCGCTTGGGGACATTTGAATTGGAGAAGCGCCCAGATATCCCATATAAAGTTGTAATAAGTGAATCAGTAGCTTTAGCAAAGAAATTTGGTGCCACTGAAAGCTATAGGTATATCAATGGTGTTCTAGACGAGGTGGCACGTCTACTTCGATCGGATGAAATGACAACTTAATTATGGAATCGCTCGATGAATTTTCTGTGATTAAAGACTATTTTTTTGGCTTAAGCCATGGTGCAGCGACTGTAATTGGTCCAGGTGATGATTGCGCAGTTTTGCGATTGCCAATAGGTGAAGAATTAGCGACTTCCAGTGACACTCTGATCGAAGGTTCTCATTTTCCATTTGGAAGCGACGGTGATGATATAGCGTATAGAGCTATAGCAACATCTGCTAGTGACTTGGCTGCGATGGGTGCGCAACCGCTTGCTTCTGTTTTATCAGTTTCGTTGCCAGTTATAGATACAGCTTGGTTGGAAGATTTCACGCAAGGCTTAGCACAAGCGGTCCAGTGTTTTTCTTTACCACTAGTTGGTGGTGATCTGACGGCAGGTCCTTTGAGTATTACTGTAACTGTTTATGGCAGTCTTCCAGCCAATCATGGGCTACTGCGTTCGGGGGCGAGGCCGGGGGAGACAGTATTAGTGTCTGGAACACTCGGTGATGCAGCAGCCGGTCTCGCTTTTTTGAATAATGAGTGGGAGCCGGACCAGGCAGACAGAGAATTTTTGGCGAGACGATTTTTTAGACCGGAATCTAGGTTAAATTTAGCGTCTAGCTTACTTAAAATAGCTTCGGCAGCGATAGATATCTCTGATGGTTTACTTGCAGACGTCGGTCATATTGCTTCAGCAAGCAGTTTATCCATAAGAATAGACGCTAGGAAAATACCTTTATCTCCTGCCTTGTCTAAACTAGAAAATAGCCAGCAAGTTCTGGAGTGGGCACTTTCTGGAGGTGATGACTACGAACTTTGCTTCACTATGCCTGCTAATAAAACCGTACCTAGTGGCTGTACGGTTATTGGCTTTACCACTTCTGGTAATGGGGTGAGCTGCGATGGTGTTGAAATCATCGGTTCGAGAAAAGGCTATAGACATTTTTAATTGGGTGATACTAACCATTACTGTAAATGTTTTTGAAAAAAAATATGTTAAACAACGATAATGCTTGTCCCTCTCCAAGATTACTTTTAGATCCAAGATATCTTCTGGCTCTAGGATTGGGAAGTGGTTTATCCCGATGGGCTCCTGGCACTTGCGGTACTATCGCGGCGGCACCATTCTATTTTAGCTTTTTGGCAACAAGACAACCTCTTGAATATTTATTTATTGTAATGATCGCTTTTTTGTTAGGGGTGTATGTTTGTAGAGAACTCACTAGGAAGCTAAAGATATCTGATCACCCTAGTATCGTATGGGATGAATTTGTAGGTTTATGGATCACCATGTTTAGCTTGCCTCATGGGATCGAGTGGCTAATGGCGGGAATAGTGATTTTCAGGATATTAGATATACTCAAACCTTGGCCGATTAGTTTTATAGATTCGCGCATTAAAGGAGGAATTGGAATAATGTTAGATGATGCAGTGGCCGGGTTATTAGGCTGCGTATTACTAAATTTGGCCAATCATTTTTTCTTCTAGCTATCAGAGCTTATTTTTTCCTATGTACTATGAGCTTGGCTAATTTTCGGAGTGCGTCCGCTGACTTTCCAAAGGAAGTTAATGCAAGTAGTGCTTCCTCGAACGATTCTGAGGCAACCCGTTTGGCATTATGCATTCCCAAAAGATTTACGTAGGTAGGTTTATTTTCTTTGGCATCTTTTCCAGGAGTTTTGCCTAGAGTCTTTGAAGTCCCTTCTACATCGAGTATGTCGTCAGTAACTTGAAAAGCCAATCCAATGTGACCGCCGAAGTTTTCTAAGAGGGTTAATTCTTCCTTTGTAGCCGAGGCAGTTAGACCTCCCGCCATAACAGATGCCGTAAGCAAAGCCCCTGTCTTTAAATTGTGCATCGATTTAAGCTTCCGCAAAGTTAACGGTTGTCCCGTTGCCTCTATATCGATAAATTGACCTCCCACCATACCTCGTAATCCTACAGCCTTACTCACAAACCTTGAAATTGCCAAGCACTGATCAGCGGAAATATTTTCTGCGGTAGCGATTAATTCGAATGCCCTTGCTTGAAGGCCGTCGCCGACCAGTATTGCAATAGCGTCATTGTAGACCTTATGAAGAGTCGGTTTTCCCCGTCGTAAATCATCGTCATCCATTGCTGGAAGATCATCATGAATTAAAGAATAGGAGTGAAGGAGTTCTATTGCACAAGCAACGTAATCAAGAGCCCTCTGGCGTTCATCGTTATCTTTTAGACCAATTGTTTCTGCAGCAGCAAAAGTCAAAGCTGGTCGAATTCGCTTACCGCCGTCTTTCATCACATAGAGGATCGGGTCCTTCAAGTCAGAAAGATCTGATTCATTATCTAAACCCTCAACCGCCAAAGAGCTGAGACTGGCGTTACAGCGATCGGCATATTTTTTTAATAGTATAAAATCGCTATTGTACGATCTATTCACCCTCCATGATATCCTCTTGTAACGGCATTTCTCTTTTTTCAGGTTCTCCGTTTACCCCCTCTACCAATAGAGCGACTTTTTGCTCTGCTTGAAGTAAGATTTTCTGCGCTGTTTTTACTAGTTCTATGCCTCTCTCAAATTCCTTGAGAGAGTCGTCGAGAGAGAGATTAGAATCTTCTATATTCTCAACAATTTCTTCTAGTTCATTGAGTGCTTTATTAATATCGATTGGTGAGGATTTGTCCTCCATTCTTTAACCACCCTGATCACTTTTAAACATTAACTTTCTCGCTAGCGGTAAATTATTTATTTAGTTCCTGGGAATTTTGCGACTGATCCAGCATTAGGTTGATCTTTTGAAGCAGCTTCTTCCGATCCATTTATTGCTAAAGTAATAGCTTTTGCATCCATACCGCAAATTGTATGTTGTTCATCCTGTCCCGCGTGATCAACAAATCGATCGGGGATTCCAAGGTTAATTACGCGCAATGTAATGCCTGCTCGGTTAAGTTCTTCGTTTACTCCGCTGCCGGCTCCTCCCGCAATTGAACCATCCTCTATAGTCACAATTTTCTGATAATTTGCCGCTATTCTTTTAATCAGTTCAGTATCAAGTGGTTTAACCCATTTCATATCAACCACAGTAGCGTTAGTCCT
>CABYJX010000021.1 GCA_902519405.1 uncultured Gammaproteobacteria bacterium | reverse complement strand
GCATATTCCTCCAAAAGCCCCTTAAGTGCCTCCGGACTAATATTTAAAATTGGCACATTAACGATACTCACTAAATGACTACTGTTTTTTAAATCGAAGAGTCATGCGATCACTCTCACCAATATCGGCATACCGGTCCTTTTCCTTTTCACCACCTGCAAAACTTGGAGGTAGATTCCAGACACCTTTTGGATGGTTCGCCGTGTCACGAGCATTGGCATTTATTTCTGATCGCGCGGAAAGTTTAAATCCAGCCTCCTCTACCTTGGAAATCAAGAATTCTTCGGTAATGTATCCTGTCGACTTCATCTTATCCAACGAAAGACTTTGACGAGACCTATGTTGAACTATGCCTAAGGTTCCGTCGGACTTTAACACGGAGTGACTAGCCCTCAATACATTCTTCAAATTGTCTCCACGCAACCAACTATGAAAATTACGAAAGGCCAGAACCAAATCAACGGAATTAGGTGGCGCAATCTGGATATTTTCTTTAGAAGATAGCTCTGTAAGGACGATTCCTCCATAAATATCCATATTACTGCCAAGTTTCTGAAGATAGCGACCAAGCGACTTTTTCGCATAACCACTTGGAGCATTAGGGCTGAAATGCGCAGCATAAAATATTCCATTTTTTGCGAGAGGAGCTAAAACTTCACTATACCAACCACCTCCGGGTGATAATTCCACAATCGTCTGCCCTTCTGCCAAACCAAAGAACTCTAATGTTTCCCTGGGATGACGATAAACATCTCGATTTTTATTTGCCTCCGAACGATGGTTACCATCCAAAGCAGTGACCCAATCAAGCTCCGCAAAACAATTACTTGCGAACACAATCATCAACAAAAATCCAATTTTATGCATGTATCCTTCCTATATTTAGTCAACCTGATAATTAATAAACGTCACTTTACAGATCTTTTTTTAACTTCTGTTGATACAAGTATCTCATAAATAATAAAACTCCTGCTGCAATCGCTGATATCATTATTACGCTGGTAACCAATATTAGTGCTGATAGCCCGCTAGATATTATCTGCTGACTTGTCACTGCCAATTCAGACATCACTATCCAGAGGAAGATTCCAAGGACAATGATACTAATAATTATTGACGCAGCAAATGTCCTGCGAGGTAACTTAACTTTCATTTAGAAGGTTTAGCTGGAATAGTTGGTGTAGGACTTGCAACATCAGCATTTTGCCCCCTGTGTCGCAGAACATGGTCCATTAAGACAATCGCCAACATTGCCTCTGCTATAGGAGTCGCTCGAACTCCCACACAAGGATCATGTCTACCAGTAGTGGATACTGAAACTGATCCTCCGGTGACATCTACACTTTCACCAGTCAATCGGATACTGGAGGTAGGCTTAAGTACCATACTAACCATTAGATCTTGTCCACTGGATATCCCACCAAGAATTCCTCCAGAATTATTACTCAAAAAACCATCTGGAGATATAAGGTCACGATGTTCGCTACCACGCTGATTAATCGAAGAAAATCCAGAACCGATTTCTACCCCTTTTACCGCATTTATTCCCATCATCGCGCCTGCAATATCGGCATCTAATCTGCTGAATACCGGCTCACCTAACCCTGGGAACATTCCGGTCGCGACTACATTGATCCGTGCACCAATTGAATCACCACTTTTCTGCAGATCAGTGATCAAACATTCCATTTCTTTAATTATTGAAGAATCAGGACAAAAAAATGGATTGGTCTCCACAAATTCCCAGTCAAATTCCTGCGCCTTAATCGACCCCATCTGAGCCAGATAACCACGAATTAATATCCCATATTTCTCTAATAGATACTTCTTTGCTATTGCTCCAGCCGCCACACGCATCGTGGTTTCACGAGCAGAAGATCGCCCTCCGCCTCGATAGTCTCTCAGCCCGTATTTTTGCTGATAGGTATAATCTGCATGTGCCGGCCGGAATTGATCTTTGATTTTACTGTAATCCCTAGATCGTTGATCACTGTTTCCGATGATTAGACCTATTGGTGTTCCTGTAGTTAGGCCCTCGAAAACTCCAGATAGGATTTGAATTTCATCAGGTTCTCTTCTTTGCGTAGTAAAACGCGAAGTACCTGGTTTACGTCTATCAAGATCCTTCTGCATATCTTCTACAGATATTTGAAGCCCGGGAGGACAGCCGTCGATAATACAGCCAAGTGCCGGGCCATGACTTTCACCAAAGCTCGTTACAGTGAATGATTTGCCTATGGTATTGCCACTCATGACTATATCTCCAGATCAGGAGTATTATACTTATATTAAAATTGGTTTACCTCAATTTGCGGGGAGGATTTTGATTTTAATCATCTTGTGATCGAATAAGGACCGTCTGAAGATATTGTCGATCATCAGAACGTGCTGACGAATACACTACTAACCACGGCCCAGCTGTACTCGAAATTTCATACACAGCATATCGCTGCGTATCGTCTCTACCATAGAGCAATCGGCTCTCAAAGACTCTGCTTGCCCATTGGGAGCTACTTCCGCAACTCCTACCCTTGCATTGAAATAGTGCTTTAGAGCTAAAATTTTCACTAATCCATTTAGTTATCAATCCGAAGACCTCTTCAGAAGTGTAGCTGCCTTTAACTTGCCAGGTCTGACTTAAAACTAAGCCTGAATGCCGGATACTGTTCTTAAACTGCCAACTTCCTCGTATTTTCTGTAATGCACTCAAACCAATTTGATATTCAAAGACTTCCGTTTCATTTTCGAAGATTTTTGTCAGGAATAACTTACTATCCAAATAATTATCGAACAATAACGCATCATCCGAAGAAGCAGTCTTAATAAATCCAAATGCAGAGCAAATAAATATTAGCGCAAATGACAAAAGGAGTTTCCAAGTCATATCTATATTTCTCTCTCAAGAAAGATATTAATCATTTTTGAAATGTGGTGTGCACTTTCCTCTAAATGAAAATGATGACCACCAGCTATATCGACTATCTCATAATTTTTCAACTGATCTACTATTCCTGCAAGTTTCCTCGAGTCTCTAATATATCCATCATGTGCAACTATCAGCATTACAGGAGCCTCAATACTCTTAAGAACATATGACAGATCATCTTTGGTGAGTTTGACCGCAGATGCGCCTTTTAATCGCTGATCAGATCTCCAATAATAACCCTTGCCTTCTACGTATATGAGACTTCTACTCGCTAAAATCTCGGCAGCTTCAAGGCTTAAACCGATTGAGCAACGCCGCTGCATCACATCATTTCTATGTGGAAAATAGGTAATACCTTTGCCAATTAACCTTTTTCTTTCATCTATGAACGTTACCAACTGATTTACAAATTTTCCTTTACTTTGAGCCTCAGGTATCAAGGCGTCAAGTGCAATAATAGAAGATACTTTTTCTCCAAGAACCGAAGCCAGAAGAACGGAAATGATCGCACCGCGCGAGTGTCCCATCAGTATTATTGGCGCGGAACTAACATCTTCGATAATCTTGCAGAGTTGAGGCAGATCATCCCAAATTTGATAGGTTGCATCTAGACTTCGATCATCACTTAACCCATGCCCAGGTAAATCTATTGCAATTACCTGAAAATTCTCAAGCAACGGTGCCAGCTCGGCAAAACTAGCTGCATTATCTAACCATCCATGCAGTGCGATAATGGTAGGTAAATTTGAATTACCCCAACTTAAGCCACTAATTCTAAGTCCGTCTATTTCCCACTTTCTTTCCTGTGCAACCCTGCTGTAAGGCATAGATAAAAACCAACCACTTCAAAAAAAGCTACGCGACAACGTCCTCATCGCTTTCAAAAAGTATCTAATCAAAGTGGGAGTCGCTTAGTTCTCACTCATATTTATAATCAGTCTGTTTAATCGCTGAACGTAAGTTGCAGGATCATCTAGCTGCCCCCCCTCTGCCAATGTGGCTTGATCGAATACCACTTGGGCAAGCTCATCAAATCGTTCTTCGTCTGACTCTTTGTCCAATATACCAATCAACGGATGTGAAGGATTGAATTCCAGAATTGGTTTCGTTTCAGGCACCGCTTGGCCCGCCGCCTCCATAATTCTCTTCATCTGAGCACCCATATCGTGCTCACCAACCACTAAACAAGCCGGGGATTCGGTCAGCCTTGCCGTGGGTCGTACCTCCTCTACCTTCTCTGAAAGAATTTTACTAAGTCGTTCGCAAATATCTGCCGATTCTTTTACAAGTTTTTCTTGTTCTGCTTTCTCCGAATCTGACAGTGAGTCGGAATCTAGTTCACCTCTGGCTACGTCTTTAAAGGACTTCCCATCGAACTCTTGCAAATGATTCATCAACCAATCGTCGACACGATCTGAGAGTAGCAATACCTCTAACTCTCGTTTACGAAAACCTTCCAAGTGTGGACTATTTTTAGCTGTATTAAAGCTATCAGCCACTACATAATATATTGACTCCTGTCCTTCCTTCATTCGTGCTACATAATCAGCCAAGGATTGATCTTGGTCCTCTTTATCCGTATGAGTAGTCGTGAATCGCAATAGTTCCGCTATCTTTTCTTTATTCGAGAAATCCTCTGCCGGGCCTTCCTTTAGCACTTGACCAAATTCAGTCCAAAACTTTGCATAGTCATCGGGTTGTTTCTTCGCTATTTTCGCTAGTGTATCTAAAATTCTCTTTACTGACGCATTACGAATTGAATCTATTGATGGATCCTCTTGTAGAAGCTCCCGTGAGACGTTTAGTGGCAAATCATTAGAGTCTATGACTCCTCTAACGAATCTTAAATAAAGAGGAAGAAATTGTTCTACTTCATCCATAATAAAAGTTCGTTGGACATATAACTTCAGTCCACGGACCATGTCTCGTTGCCATAAATCAAATGGCGCTTTTGAAGGAATATAGAGGAGGCTAATATATTCGAGCTTCCCTTCAACTCTATTATGACTCCAGGTTAACGGATCAGAATAGTCATGAGAAACATGTTTATAAAAAGCCTTATAGTCATCTTCACTTATATCCGATCGGCTCCTCGTCCACAATGCTGTCGCCTCGTTTACCGTCTCATATTCAGGAACGTCAACGATCTTCTCTTTATCTTTATCTTTCCCCTCCTTATCGCTTTCAGTTTCTGTTTTGGGCTTGAGCATTTTGACAGGAACTGAAATATGATCAGAATATTTTTTTATAACACTTCTTATTCTCCAATCATCTGCATAATCAGTACTATCTTCTTTTAAGTGCAAGGTGATACTGGTACCGCGAGATTGCTGGGTCTCGCCCGAAATACTGAACTCGGCCTCTCCAGATGACTCCCATAAGACACCAGAATCGTGCGGCGCTCCTGCTTTTCTGGTCCTAACCTCTACTGAATCAGCGACGATAAACGCAGAGTAAAACCCAACGCCAAACTGACCGATTAGCTGAGCGTCTTTCTTTTGATCTCCTGTGAGATTCTCTAGGAACGAGGCGGTACCTGACTTCGCAATCGTTCCAAGATTTTCTATGACTTCTTCTCTACTCATTCCAATACCATTGTCGTAGATAGTAATAGTCCTCGCTTCTTTGTCCGCCTCTATCTGGATGAAAAAGTCTCCTTCCCCTTCCAATAGCGATTCATCACTTAATGCGGCAAAGCGAAGTTTATCGATTGCATCTGAACCATTTGATATGAGTTCACGCAAAAAAACCTCCTTGTTACTATATAAAGAGTGAATCATCAAATGTAGAAGTTGCTTCGCTTCGGTTTGAAAACCAAGCGTTTCTTTCTTTACTTTAGCATTCATGGTTTATCCGTGTATTAGTTATTTCTTTCTCTAGCTCTAACTCAATCCACTACACTTCAGTGAGAAAAATTAGAAATGATCGTAAACTGTAAGTGTGAGTTCACCAACCGGTGACCTCAGAAAGTCCAGTACCTATATCGGCGAGGCTTCTAACAGTAGTAACACCCGCATCATCGAGCGCTGCATACTTTTCATCTGCAGTACCCTTACCTCCTGCGATAATCGCTCCGGCGTGCCCCATACGTTTTCCTTTAGGCGCAGTTACACCAGCGATGTAGGACACAACTGGTTTTGTCACGGTTGATTTAATAAAGGCCGCCGCTTCCTCTTCAGCGGTCCCTCCGATCTCCCCGATCATTACGATGGCTTCTGTGTCACTATCATTTTCAAACAAGCCCAAGATATCAATAAAATTCGAGCCTGGAATTGGATCTCCACCTATTCCAACGCAAGTAGATTGTCCAAAACCTGCATCAGTAGTTTGTTTAACTGCTTCATAGGTAAGCGTTCCAGATCTAGAGATTATTCCTACCTTTCCTGGTTTATGAATCGCACCAGGCATGATGCCAATCTTACACTCCCCTGGGGTGATAACACCCGGACAGTTCGGCCCTACTAGCATTACACCATATTCGTCGCATTTGACTTTAGCAACGAGCATGTCAAGGGTTGGAATCCCTTCAGTAATACAAACAATTAGACTAACACCACTCTCAGCCGCTTCCAATATCGAGTCTTTACAGAAAGGCGCCGGAACGTAGATAACAGTCGCATCAGCCCCAGTTTCGTTGACCGCCTCTGAAACCGTATTAAACACAGGAAGCCCTAAATGATTTTTGCTACCCTTGCCGGGGGTAACTCCTCCCACCATTTTAGTTCCATACTCGATAGCCTGCTCTGAGTGAAAAGTACCCTGTGAGCCTGTAAAACCCTGACAGATTACTCGGGTATCTTTATTAATAATGATACTCATTTTGGTTGCTCCTCCGACGCCTGTACGACTGCTTTCGCCGCTTCTTTCAAGGAGTTGGCCGGAATAATATTGAGACCACTATCAGCAAGCACATTACGGCCTTTCTCAGCGCTATTTCCCTCTAAGCGGACCACCACCGGCACAGAAACACCAACCTCTTGAACCGCTCCTATAACTCCCTCTGCAATCAGATCACACCGCACAATCCCACCAAAAATATTAATTAACACCGCACTCACTTTCTCATCAGATAAAATAATTTTAAAAGCCTCGGCTACGCGCTCTTTTGTGGCTCCTCCGCCAACATCTAGAAAATTTGCGGGAGAACCTCCATATAATTTCACGATGTCCATGGTTCCCATTGCAAGACCAGCTCCGTTTACCATGCAACCGATATTACCATCTAGCGCTACATAATTGAGTTCCCATTTGGCAGCATGGACTTCTCTCTCATCTTCTTGACTGGTGTCATTCATATCTAGCAACGCAGGTTGTCTATAAAGGGCGTTCCCATCAACTACGACTTTGGCATCGAGACAATTTAGATTTCCTTGCTTGGTAATAACGAGAGGGTTAATCTCTATTAGGGAAAGATCTTTTTCAACAAACATCTTGGCCAGACCCAAGAATATCTTCACAAACTGCTTTACTTGTTCATCTGCTAATCCTAACTGGAAAGCAAGGTCTCGGCCTTGATAAGGCTGTGGTCCAACAGTGGGATCTATCGTGGCACGTAATATCTTTTCAGGTGTTTCACTAGCAACTTTTTCTATCTCTACTCCACCCTCCAACGACGTCATAAAAACTACTCGCCGCGTAGATCGGTCAATCACTGCACCCAGGTATAATTCATCTTGAATATCTATGCACTCTTCCACCAATATCTTTGAAACGGGCTGCCCATTTTGATCTGTCTGGTAGGTAACTAAGTTCCTACCAATCCATCTTTTTGCGAACTCTGAGATCTCATTCGTACTGCTTGCGATAGTAACGCCACCGGCTTTGCCACGTCCTCCGGCGTGGACTTGAGTCTTTATAACCCACTTACTACCGCCAAGTAGCTCTGCCGCTGCAACCGCCTCTGCCGGAGTATCGACGGCGTGTCCAGCTGAAACAGGTAATCCATATTCTGCAAACAGCTGTTTTCCTTGATATTCGTGTAAATTCATTCGCACTCCCAAAGTTGGAAATTTCTTACCGCAAACACTCTAGATAGCTAGCCGAGGGTTCAAGATCAATGTCTCTCTTCCATTGTATTAACTACAAGCTGACACACCTACCTACTCTTTTTATTTGGCATGTGAATCGCGTGGCCAGATACCGCTAATGCAGCCTCATGCACTGCTTCAGAAAGCGTGGGATGTCCAAAAATAGTCAGGGATAAATCCTCAGAGCTGGCTCCAAATTCCATTGCTATTACCACCTGCTGCACTAAATCAGCCGCAGACGGTCCCACGATATGACAACCTAAAATTCGATCGGTTTGCTTATCAGCGAGAATTTTTACAAGACCCTCGCTATCATCTGCTGCTAGTGCTCGTCCACTGGCCTGGAATGGAAATACACCCACCTGATAATTCACTCCATCCGCCTTTAGCTCCTGTTCAGTTTTCCCTACCGCCGCAACTTCTGGATGTGTATAGATTACTGAGGGAATACACTGATAATTGAGCTTGGTTGACTGCCCTGCGATTCTCTCGGCTACCATAATACCTTCTTCAGAGCCCTTATGTGCTAACATGGGGCCCCTAACAACATCACCAACGGCGTAGACATTGGGTGCTTCAGTTGCACAAAAATCGTCTACATAAATAAAACCGCGCTCATCTAGCGTTACCCCACTATCGGAGGCAAGAAGTTCTTCTGACCTAGGCCTTCGACCAACTGAAACAATTAGCTTATCAAACGTTTCCTTATGTTCCTCTCCTGAAGATTGATAAGTCAATGAAACCTTGTTTTTCTGCGCTGACGCGTTAGTCACGCGAGCTCCCATTCGAATATCAAGACCCTGCTTCTTAAAAATTTTGGCACTTTCGCTGGAAACCTGAGAATCGATCATGGGTAAAAAAGTATCTAATGCCTCTAACAGGACCACCTCAGAACCCAACCTCCTCCATACACTGCCAAGCTCGAGGCCAATGACACCAGCCCCAATAACACCAAGTCGTTTTGGTATCGAAGCAAACTCCAGTGCTCCAGTTGAATCTACTATAGTATCCCCATTAATTGGTGCAGGAGGTATCGCAATAGGGACTGATCCCGCCGCGATTATGATGCTTCCAGAATCTATGATAGATGGATTATCTTGACCATTTGTCACTTCGACTCGCGCTCCGGAGAGCACCTTTCCTCGCCCTTGAAGCACTGTGACCCCATTATGTTTAAAGAGTCCTCCGATACCAGTTGTGAGTTGATTTATTATTTTTTTCTTTCGATCCAGCATGGCAGCAACGTCAACAGTCGGTTTTTCTACTTTGATCCCGTGCTTAGCAAATTTCTCCATGACATCTAAATATTTTTGACTACTATCTAGAAGCGCTTTAGAAGGAATACAGCCAACATTTAAACAAGTACCCCCAAGCACAGGAGCACCCTTGTCGTCAGTCCATTGTTCCACGCAGGCGACCGAAAGCCCTAATTGCGCCGCCCTGATAGCGCTAACATAGCCTGCTGGACCAGAGCCTACAACCACTACATCGTATTTGTCATTCATATTCTTACTCCAACCCTATTATCAGAGTTATAGCTGCAATAATATTCTAGCTGGATCTTCTATCAAGTTCTTTACTGCTACCAAAAACTGAACTGCCGTTTTTCCATCTATTAATCTATGATCATATGAAAGCGCTAGATACATCATGGGTAATACCACTACCTGCCCATCAATCACCATCGGTCTTTCCTGAATCTTATGCATACCTAAGATACCTGTCTGAGGGGGGTTCAAAATAGGTGTCGACATTAATGATCCAAATACTCCTCCATTAGTTACGGTAAAAGTGCCGCCGGTCATATCCTCTATACTTAGCTTGTTATCTCGTGCTCTCAGACCTAAATCGCTAACGGCGGCTTCAATATCTGCAAGACTCATAAAATCCGCATCACGCAGCACCGGGACGACCAAGCCATCTTCTGTAGAAACCGCTACACCAATGTCCTGATATCCATGATATACAATGTCCTGTCCGTCAATTGACGCATTGACCGCAGGAAACCGCTTTAGCGCTTCACAAGCGGCCTTTACAAAAAAACCCATGTAACCGAGACGAGTTCCCTTGTGAATCTTCTCAAATTGATCTTTATATTTTTTCCGCAGCATCATCACGGGTTGCATATTGACTTCATTAAAGGTCGTTAACATTGCTGTTTGCTGGCTGGCTTGAAGCAGTCGCTCTGCTATACGCGCGCGCATGCGTGTCATGGGAACACGCTTTTCAATTCGCTCGCTCGATGGACCATTAGGGATTGACAATTCGCTCGATTTATTCGCTAAGGTCGCCGAATCAGATTGCGAAATGGGAACTATATTACTTTGAAAATTGACGACGTCCTCCTTAGTAATACGCCCTCCCTTTCCAGTGCCAGTTACTTTACTCGCATCTATTGAATGTTCTTCAATAAGTTTCCGTGCCGCCGGCCCCATCATTGGAGCAGTAGTAGTTCCAGCATCAGTTATATCGGGAGGAACTACCTTGGTCTTAGCAGCACCATCCTCCGCAACATCTCCAGGTTCCAGTAACGCCAAAATAACTTCACTCTCAATTACAGTACCTTCCTGAACTTTGATAGATTGTAAGACTCCGTCAGTGGGCGCCACCACTTCCATAACAACCTTATCTGTCTCTATTTCCACAAGCAGCTCGTCACGTCTTACCGATTCACCTTCACCTTTATGCCAGGCCACAATCTCTCCATCAGCCACCGACTCAGGAAAGGATGGTGCTTTGATTTCAACTGCCATTTTTTATCCTTAATAATTTCAAATTTTCTGATCTCCCGGGAACGGCCCTAAAGCCTCATCTATAAATATCTGCTGTTGCTCTAGGTGAAGGGCCATATAACCGGCAGCTGTCGACGCTGAGGAATCTCTTCCAACGTACCTAATATTAAGATCTAATTTATGTCTAAGTATGGCTCGTCTCATGTAGTGCTGACTGCGATACCAAGCTCCTTGATTCATTGGTTCCTCTTGACACCAGACGACATCTTCAACATTTGGATAGTCGCTTAATACAGCGAGTAAATCGTCATGAGGAAAGGGGTATATTTGTTCTATACGAATTATCGCTATGGAATTAATCTCTCTTTCTCTACGAGTCGCTCTAAGATCATAGTAAACTTTACCCAGACAAAGGATGATGCGCGTAACTTCTTCTTTTGATAAGTCATCCGTTTCATCTAGAACATTAAAAAATCTTCCGGAAGAAAGCTCTTCTAAATTCGAGGCCGCCTCCTTATGCCGCAGCAAACTTTTTGGTGACATAACAACCAATGGCTTACGAAGTGGTCTTATGGCCTGTCGTCTTATCATATGAAAAACCTGAGCAGCACTTGTAGGACTACAAACTTGGATGTTGTGTTCTGCGCATAACTGCAAAAAGCGCTCTAACCTCGCGGATGAGTGTTCCGGACCTTGTCCCTCGTAGCCATGCGGCAGTAACATTGTTAAACCACACACCCGAGACCACTTGTGCTCACCCGAGGTGATAAACTGATCGATTACTACCTGAGCACCATTAGCGAAATCTCCAAATTGTGCCTCCCATATCACAAGCCCTTTTGGAGATGTTGTAGCATAGCCATATTCAAATGCTAGTACCGCCTCTTCCGATAACAGCGAATCATATATCGTAAATACAGCCTGCTGCGAACCCACTTTTTCTAGAGGTACATATCTAGAACCATCTTTTTGATTATGAAAAACAGCGTGTCTATGAGAAAATGTTCCCCTTCCCACATCCTGACCAGTTAATCTGACTGGATAGCCTGAATCCAATAAAGTGGCGTAAGCTAGAGTCTCTGCCATTCCCCAGTTTATCGGTAATGATCCGGCGGCCATCTTTCGTCTATCTTCGAGGATCTTACTGACCTGTCTCTGCAGAGGAAAACCCTCTGGTGATACACTGATCTCCTGTGCTATACGCTGTAAACGCTGCAAGGAAATAGACGTATCTCCCTCAATTTTCCAATCCTGCCCGAGATAGGGCGCCCAGTCTACGAAAGTAGAGGAGTCCGGTTCAGATACAAGACTACTTACTAATGGTTCGTCACGATCAAGTGATTGCCGAAATTCCTCTACCAACGCGAGATCTGCAACGGAGGTAATAACTTCTTCCGCTATAAGTCTCTGAGCATAAAGGTCTCTCGTCGTCATATGTTGTGAAATTGCCGCATACATTAGCGGTTGAGTAACGGAAGGTTCATCGGCCTCGTTATGGCCTCGACGGCGATAGCATACCAGATCGATAACCACATCCTTACGAAATTGATTACGAAAATCAGCGGCTAGCTGAGTGACGAAAATAACTGCCTCAGGATCGTCCGCGTTCACATGAAAAATTGGAGCTTGAACCATCTTCGCAACATCTGTGCAGTACTCGGTAGATCGAGCGTCCTCCTGACGGCTAGTAGTGAAGCCCACCTGATTATTAAGTACAATATGAATCGTACCGCCCGTCTTGTAACCCCCTGTTTGAGACATCTGAAATGTCTCCATTACAACTCCTTGTCCAGCGAATGCTGCATCTCCATGTATAACGACGGGTACAACTGCTCCACCCAATGGGTCCTCTCGTCGATCTTGCCTTGCTCTAACAGACCCTTCAACAACTGGAGAAACTATCTCTAAATGAGATGGATTAAAAGCGAGCGCCAGATGAAGCTCTCCACCAGGAGTCATAACATTCGAGGAAAAACCCTGATGGTATTTAACATCTCCCGAACTGGTGTAAGTCGCCTTACCCTCAAATTCACTAAATAGCTCCGATGGTTTTTTACCAAAAATATTGATCAACACATTTAGACGACCGCGATGCGCCATGCCTATGACGACTTCCTTGGCACCATATGAGCCCGCTCTCTGCACAAGCTCTGATAACATAGGAATAAGGCTCTCGCCGCCTTCCAACCCGAAACGCTTAGTACCGGGATACTTAGACGCTAGAGACTTCTCCAGTCCTTCTGCTTTGATTAACCGCCGGAGAATTTGCATTTTCTGAGCAGGCTCAAGCGATGGCGCTGATCTCACCGACTCCATGCGATTCATGATCCAATGTTGTTGTTGAGAATCTACAATATGCATAAACTCTGCACCAACAGTATTACAATACGTTCTCTCGAGTGCGTCTACAATCTCACCCAGTGTCGCTGTTTCTTTTCCTATATGCAGACTTCCAACCTGGAAATGAGTATCCAAATCAGCAAATGTTAAGTCATGAAACGCTAAGTCAAGATCTGGTATCGGCTCTCTGATCTGCAGCTTAAGCGGGTCTAACTGAGCCTTCTGATGCCCTCGCTGCCTATAGGAAGAAATAAGTTGAACGACGTTGACTTGTCTTCTCTCATGCGTCGTAGCCTTCCCATCAAGAGCTGCTGTAGCGTCTGTCCTTACTCTCATCTTGCTAATTTGAGCAAAATTCTCCTGAATAACGGAATGAGGGACGTCCTCTAGTAGATTAATTTTCGACTGAACTACGGGGAGACGATCAAAATAATCTCTCCACTGGGCAGGCACAGAGTTTGGGTTAGCTAAGTACTCTTCATATAAATCTTCGATGTACCCTGCATTGCCCCCCGCGATATGGGAGCTCTGCCAAAGGTCATTCATAGAATTTGCCGTCATTACGCCTCACTGAACAGAAAAACACGATTATCCAGTCAAGTTTAACAAATTTTTACCGCAGATAATGCTGCCTTGGCCTATCTAATCGTAGAAAATTCACAAAATCGCGTGTGAGTTCTGTTAATTCGAATTACTCAATAGCATTGATTTGATATGACCTATGGCCTTTGTCGGATTTAATCCCTTTGGGCAAACACTCGCACAATTTTGAATACCATGGCATCGAAATACGCTGAAGGGATCCTCTAACTTAGAGAGACGCTCCTCTGTCGCTGTATCTCGGCTATCTGCTAAAAATCGATATGATTGAAGCAGTCCCGCGGGCCCAATGAAGCGATCGGGATTCCACCAAAACGATGGGCAACTTGTAGAGCAACAAGCGCACAAAATGCATTCATATAGCCCATCGAGTTTTTCTCGATCTTCGGGCGTCTGTAAACGTTCAATCTCAGGTGGCGTCTCGTCATTTTGTAAATAAGGTTCCACTTTTTCATACTGAGCGTAGAATAAAGTCATATCAACGACGAGATCACGAATGACGGGCAAACCCGGAAGAGGTCTTATAACAAGCTTTCCTTTCCTAACAACCTCGGACAGCGGAGTAATGCACGCGAGACCATTTTTACCATTCATATTAAGACCATCGGAACCGCAAACACCTTCTCTACATGACCTACGATATGCGACCGAGCTATCTAACTGAGATTTGACAAGCTCAAGTACGTCAAGGACCATCAGATCCTTTCCAGCAGTATCCACTCTAAAATCCTGCATTCTCGGCGCTTCATCACTTTCGGGACTATATCGATATAGGCTAACTTGCAACACGTGATAACTCCTTAATATGTTCTTATCTTTGGCTGAAATGTATCGACCGTTTGTGGCGTAAAATTAACTCCACGCTTACCCACCTTTCTGTCCGTCGGATAATACATTGAGTGGCATAGCCAATTCTCGTCATCCCTATCCTGGAAGTCCTCGCGAGCATGGGCACCCCGACTTTCCTCACGTCCCTCGGCTACTACCGCGGTGGCTTCAGCAACCTCAAATAGATTCTGTAACTCTAAATTTTCAATCCTTGCTGTGTTAAATTGCTGACTATTATCGTCTAATCTAGCCCCATAAATACGCGGTCTGAGATCAACAAGCTTTTCAATTCCTTCTCGCATGTACTGACCGTTTCGAAATACGCCGAAATGATTCTGCATAATATTTTGAAGCTCCTTTCTCAAGTCAGAAGACTTCTCCCCCTCGGAACACTCGTTAACTTTATTTAGACGATTACAGGCATCTTCTATATCACTAGAAGTGGGCTCTGCTACCTCTATACCATCACGCAGTGCAGATTCGATGAACAGCCCAGACGCCCTGCCAAAAACAACTAGATCCAGTAATGAATTACCACCAAGTCGATTGGCCCCATGCACCGATACACATGCCGCCTCCCCACAGGCATAGAGTCCTGGTACAATAGAATCGTTACCCGAGGTATCAGTGGTAATCACCTGTCCATGAACGTTCGTCGGAATTCCTCCCATCATATAGTGGCAGGTCGGCACGACAGGAATAGGCTCTTTCACAGGATCTGCATGGGCAAAGGTTTTAGATAATTCGCAAATCCCTGGCAGACGCGTTTGCAAAACCTGTTCACCTAAATGGTCGAGTTTTAAAAATACATGGTCTTCATCTGGCCCACATCCTCTACCCTCTATTATTTCCATGACCATAGAACGCGCTACTACATCTCTGCCTGCAAGATCCTTAGCATTCGGGGCATAACGTTCCATGAATCTCTCGCCATCTTTATTAATGAGGTACCCACCCTCTCCACGACATCCCTCTGTAACTAATGTGCCTGCTCCGTGAATACCGGTTGGATGAAACTGCCACATTTCTATATCCTGTACGGGAAAGCCAGCACGCAGCGCCATTCCTATCCCATCACCCGTATTAATATGCGCATTCGTCGTAGATGCGTAGATTCTACCTGCACCTCCGGTGGCAAATACTGTCGCCTTCGCTTTTACAAAGACCACTTCACCCGTTTCTATACAAATAGCGATCACTCCGACAATGGCTCCGCTTTGATTCCGCACTAAATCAACTGCGAACCACTCATTAAAAAAAACTGTCTCATTCTTTATATTATTCTGATAGAGCGTATGTAGAAGAGCATGGCCTGTTCTATCGGCAGCCGCACATGTCCTTGCCGCTTGACCTCCCTCTCCAAAATTTTTTGACTGTCCTCCGAACGGGCGTTGATAGATACGTCCGGATTCTGTTCGTGAAAAAGGTAGGCCCATATGTTCCAATTCAAAGATCGCTTCCGGGCCTACACTGCACATATACTCTATAGCATCTTGATCCCCTATGTAGTCTGATCCTTTGACCGTGTCATACATATGCCACCGCCAATCATCATCCGGGTCATCGCTTGCAATTGCACAGGTTATACCTCCCTGTGCTGAGACCGTATGGGAACGGGTAGGAAAAACCTTACTTATAACTGCTGTATTATATCCTGACTTCGAAAGCTGCAACGCAGCGCGCATACCAGCGCCACCGCCGCCTACGATTACACCATCAAAACTCATTGTTCTTAAATCAGACACCGCCTAAAGCCCCCAAATAATAAATATTCCCCAAACGAGATAAAGTATAAGCAAAGCGACCATAAAAAAAAGCAAACAAAAGCGTAATCTATCTCCTAAAGAACCGAGCATGCGCACCGTTACGTAATCGGTCAAGACTCCCCAAAGGCCGATCCACGCATGGGCTATCATAGCTATCAGGGCGAGCGTACTAAAACTTCTCATCCAAACTTGCGTCATAAACGCACTCCAGACTTCATAATTGGTACCGGGGATCACTACACTGGCAACGGCCAAAGAATATGCAAGCATTATAACTGAGGATGCCCTCTGAAGGATCCAATCGGAAACCCCTGAACGACTAAAACTAGTTACATTCACCACAACCACCAACCAATCAAAATAAAAGCTAAGCCAGTGCTCGCAAAAAGCAATTTCGCACCAATTACACCTCCCTCAAAAGTTTCCCCATAACCTAGATCCATGATCAAATGTTTTAGTCCCGCTAGGAGATGATATACGTAGACTGTCAAAACCAACAGGATGAAAGCTTTAGTCAAAGGGGGACTAAGAGTGTCCTGCAAAATCTGAAAGCTATCTCTACTTTCAAGACTGACTTGAAGAGCCCACAAAAAAAGAGCAACGATTGGAATCGTCAGTATACCGCTCACTCTGTGAGATATAGATGCCCAAGCAGTAATGGGAAGCTTCATTGTACTTATATCTAGATTTACTGGTCTTCCATCTTTCATAGGGGCTAATTCTCTCTATCGATAAAACAACTAATGCATTACCATGTTCGCAAAGAACACGCTAGAGATTTTATTGCGGACTCTAGAAAAACACAAAGTATAGGTACTTGGTTTCTCGAATACAATCTATACGAGCAATGTTCACCTTTATTTCAGACTTTCGGTTATAATATCCACGTTACGTAAGAAATTCGTGACCAGATGAATCATATTCAAAACTTATTGATAGAAATAACGACTAATTTGCGTTGCTTCGCAGTAACAATTACCATCTTCTAAGTAAGACATCTTTTTTGATGATCCGAGTCGTTGAAGCTAGAGAAATTCTTTATGACGAATAAAAAGGCTACTATTTCATTACCTGAGACCGACGCGAATATTGAGTTATCCATTTACTCGGGAACCATGGGGCCAGATGTAGTCGATGTGGGTTCCCTCACCGGTCACGGTTTATTCACTTACGATCCAGGATTCGTATCCACAGCAAGTTGTGAATCTCAGATCACTTATATCGATGGCGATAAAGGGATTCTTCTTCACCGTGGCTATCCAATTGATCAGTTAGCCGAATCTTCCAACTATCTCGAGACATGCTATCTCCTTCTTTACGGAGAATTACCGACCCATGAACAATATGAACAATTTGTTTCGGTGATTCAAAACCACACCATGGTCCACGAACAAATCAGAACGTTTTTTAACGGTTTTCGTAGGGATGCGCATCCCATGGCAGTCATGTGTGGCGTAGTCGGTGCACTATCAGCGTTCTATCATGACTCTTTAGATATTTCTAATGAAAGACATCGAGAAATTGCTGCCTATCGACTAGTTGCTAAAATTCCCACGATAGCGGCAATGTGTTACAAGTTTTCCGTTGGCCAACCTTTTATGTATCCAGACAACCAGCTGAGCTATTCAGAGAATTTTCTTCACATGATGTTTGGAACACCTTGCGAACCCAGTAAAATTAGCCCTACGTTAGCAAAAGCAATGGATAGAATCTTTCTTTTGCATGCGGATCATGAGCAAAATGCCTCCACTTCTACTGTCAGACTCGCCGGCTCCTCTGGTGCAAATCCGTTCGCCTGTATAGCCGCGGGAATCGTTGCCCTATGGGGACCCTCTCATGGAGGGGCAAATGAAGCAGTGCTCGAGATGCTTCAAGAAATCGGCGACGTATCTAGAATAGACGAATATGTAGCTCGAGCAAAAGACAAAGAAGACCCTTTTAGATTAATGGGCTTTGGACACCGAGTTTATAAAAATTTCGATCCCAGAGCGAAGGTAATGAAGGAGTCAGCCGATGAAGTACTTCAGGAACTCGGTAAAGAGAATGATCCACTACTAGCTATCGCAAAACGTCTCGAAGAGATAGCGCTCGAAGATGACTATTTCATAAGCAAAAAGCTATACCCGAATGTAGATTTCTATTCAGGAATAATCTTAAAAGCAATCGGAATACCTACAAGTATGTTCACCGTCATATTTGCGGTTGGAAGAACAGTGGGATGGATAGCACATTGGAATGAAATGATATCGGGTAATTATCGAATTGGTCGGCCACGTCAGCTCTATACTGGTCAGGCTCAGCGCGATTTCGTTCCAATGAAAAAACGTAGCTAAAAAGACGTAGAGCTCCTGTTGCAAAGATATTACTTAAAGTTGTGTAGCGTCTAAAGCATGACCAGCGTGGTCATTAGTGGCACCGGGCTTTATACTCCCCCCTCGGCAATTTCTAATGAAGAGCTAGTCACATCCTTTAATATTTATGTAGATCGATTCAACAATGAAAACTCTGAAAATATCGCAAATGGCTCAGTACAAGCACTAGAATATTCGTCAGTTGAGTTTATAGAAAAAGCTTCTGGCATCAAGTCTCGATTTGTAATCGATAAAGAAGGAATCCTAGATCCGTCGCGGATGGTCCCATTTATTCCTGCCAGAAAGAACGAAGAACCCTCTTTAATGTGTGAGATGGCTGTAGAAGCTGCTCAAGAATCTCTAGCCAATGCCGGCCTAACCGCAATCGATATCGACGCCGTTTTAGTTGCAGCATCAAATATGCAACGTTCTTACCCGGCGATGTCGGTAGAAGTTCAAAATGCATTAGGTATAAATGGTTTTGCTTTTGATATGAACGTCGCATGTTCTTCTGCCACATTTGGAATTCAACAAGCGAGAGATATGATCATCTCTGGAAGTGTCAATAGAGTTCTAATGGTAAATCCCGAAATATGTAGTGGGCATTTAAACTTTCGTGACCGTGATTCGCACTTTATTTTTGGAGACGTCTGCACCGCGGTGATCCTGGAAAAATCCTCAATAGCATCGTCAGCCAAGCAGTTCCGGATCATCGATAGTAAACTTGAGACAATATATTCGAATAATATTCGCAATAATTTTGGATTTCTCAATCGAGCAGAAACAGATAATCCTCAGACTCTAGATAAATTATTTGTACAAGAAGGTCGTAAAGTATTTAAAGAAGTGTGCCCAGCTGTTGTCGATCAAATATCAACTCAACTGAAAAAACTGGGGATTGATCCGAAAGGCCTAAAAAGATTATGGCTACATCAGGCAAATCTAAGCATGAATATGCTAATCGCGCGGAAGTTACTTGGTGCGGAGCCCGCTAAAGAAAAAGCACCTGTGATTTTAGATCATTATGCCAACACGAGCTCAGCGGGCTCTATCATTGCCTTCCATAAGTATAACGGCGACTTCGCGCCAGGAGAACGAGGAGTACTTTGCTCTTTTGGCGCCGGATATAGTATTGGAAGCATCGTGCTTGAAGCTATCTGACACCTGATCACGCTACAATCTTTTCAAGCTCCGACAAAAGCTGCTTGCATTGGCGCTCAGATCCAATGGTAATCCGCGCATAAGCTTGGAGCCTCGGTATATCCCAATATCGGATAAGAATCTTACGTTTATAAAGCTCATTATAAAGGCTCGCGCCACTTAAATCGGGATGCGATACGAGTACAAAATTTGCTTGAGATGGTAAAACTTCAAATCCTAAATTAATCAAACCGTGAGTGAGAGATTCTCTCGATTTACAAATTCGATCACAACACTCTTTAAAATAATCATCATCAGCTAATGACGCGACTGCCGTGGCTTGCGAAAAAGTATCTACCGGATAAGAGTTGAACGAATCCTTAATTCTTTTCAAAGCCTGTATTAGATGGGCTTGGCCAATTGCATACCCAACTCTCGTTCCAGCAAGCGCACGCGATTTTGAAAATGTTTGAACTACCAAAAGATTCTGAAATTTTTTTACGAGCGGAACAGCTGAGTCTCCGCCGTAATCGATATAGGCTTCATCGATCACTACGACAGAATTCGGATTCCCCGATACCAGGCGCTCTATATCTTCTAAAGCCAGGACAAGCCCAGTTGGCGCATTAGGATTAGCTATAATTATTGGCGCATCAATGTCTAAGTAATCATCAACATCTATTGAGTAATCACTCTTAATGGGTATCACTTCTGTCTTCACATCGAACAAATTTGCCCATACCGTATAGAATCCATAGGAAATATCGGGAAACCGTAGCGGACGTTCCTGACGCAATAATCCCGCGAAAGTATGCGCTAAAACCTCGTCACTACCATTACCGACGAAAATATTTTCATAATCCACATTGAATCTTCTGGATAACGCATCTACAAGCATCTTGCAATCTGGATCTGGATATAATGACAATTTGGACAGAGAAAAATCTAAAACAGTGGAGTTTACCTTTGAGGATGGCGGGTAAGGACTTTCGTTAGTATTTAGTTTAAGAAATGCGTCGCCCGCAGGCTGCTCACCCGGAACATAAGGTTTTAATCGCGCGGTGATATCACTCCAAAATCGGTTCATGGCTTTATACTTAAAAAGATCTTAATCATGATGCTTAACTGAATAAGGATTGTAAACTGGTCTACTCTGATTTAACACGAGAGATCCTGACATTATGTTATGAAAAGCAAATTAGAGCTGAGAAGTTACTTATTACGGCTATCCATCTAGTATGATTAAAAAATTAGACGAATAGCCAGAAGTTATATTGAGCAAAGGTTCTTTTTTTGGGTCATCGTATATAAAAGCTAATGACTCTCCATCACTAATACTTAAACTTGGCATCGATCTGAAGCCGATCATACTGTACGGCTGGATCGTTATCGGCAAAACCAAGTCTGTTATCAAAAAACCACGTAAAACCTAACGACCAGTTACTTGTAATTCCAAGTGCTCCGCTTAACTTATGGCCGCTCGTTCCAGTGTCACCTCCGCCAAAATCTGAATCGCTAAAAAGTCCGAGTACCGCATCCGATTCAAGCTCTTGATACTGGTATTTAATACTCCAGGATTTGGCTTTCTTAACCTTGCCAAGCCCTACTCCAACAAGCCAACCATCGTCATTAGAAGAGGCATCTCTATTACGCACGTAGTTACCAAAAATAACGGCAGGCTGATCCAGCAACGAAAATTTTATGTCACCACCTATCTCGACCAATTGATAATCAAAGGCATATCGCCCTTCCACAGTGGTATTACCAAAAAAGTCGTCATCATAAAAAGCACTCTTCCCAGAAGTAGGAAAATCATAATAAGCTAACGCACCTGTTAATTTAATATCGGATATCTCAATCTGACTACCGACTTGAGCGCCCCAAAATAAAGTCCTATTATCTGACTTGCTATCACTCTCTATCCAGTTCGCAATAGTATTTGCAAAGATATGCTCTCCGCTCCAGCTAAGAGCAATACCTTCCGGTCGCCAATCTCCATCCCATAGGAGGCTTGATTTCTGTGGTCTATATAATGGATTAGAAAACTTGCCCGCTAGTAGCTGAGCATCTTCCGAAAAATTCCATTTCATATACGCCAAATCAAGTCGTAAATCTTTAGTAGAGTTTCCTTTACCTAACGTTTGATTAGTAGACACCGGATCGTCTCCTCCGGTGGCGATACCAAATCCTACTTTTAGGTCATTTGGAATCGAAGCCTCCACAGCAAAACGAGAGCGAACCCGTTCTCGATCTCTATGGATTTTGCTTTCACTGTCGATGTATTCATAGCGATAACGGAAGTCACCTTTTAAGGTAATTTGGTTTGCCGATGAAACTGACTCCGTTGAGGAAAACTGATCAAGTAATTGGCGATTAGCATCTACTCGCTCAACCTGGCTAACACTAAGTATTTTGAGTTTTTGACTTTCTGCCTCAAGAATCTCAAGCCGCGCACTCAGACGATCTATTTCTTGCTTGAGGAAGCTAACCTCATTGTCAGCTCTACCGGTTGCGGCAGATAAGATTGCTATCACTGAAATAGCTATAAAAACTGAGTTTTTCATGATTGGCCATCCCTTTTCTTTACATTAAAATGGCAATAATATTTCTCAAATATTTAATTTTTATTACATTTTTATTTACTTTTAATTACAAACAGCGAATTAGTCAGTCTAGAATGAGACGCTCTCACGATTATTAACTGGCTAATAGATCCCGCAGCTCGGCGGACGAAAAATGACGGACGTCTATACCCTTATCAAGAAAAATAACCTGCTCCGCGATATTGCATGCGTGATCCCCAATCCTTTCAAGCGCCTTGAGAACCCAAATCTCACAAAGAATCGATTTAATCACTGAGGCATCCTCTGCCATTAAAACACGCATATTATCAAGCGCCGCTGCAAAATCATCATCTACATGTTTATCCTCTATTTTGACGCCTAAGGCTGCTTGCGGATCCAATCTGGTAAACGCGTCCAAGGCGGCTCTCAGCATATTTGATACGCGCTCTCCAATCATTTTTATTTCAGCATAATTTGTTCGCGAGCGAGGTTCTTGTCGCAGTATCTTTACCTGCCTTGCTATCTTAACTGCCTCATCACCAATTCTCTCAAGATCGGTAGAGATCTTTGTGACTGATATAACCAACCTTAGGTCGCTAGCTGCAGGCTGTCTAAGCGCCATAATCCTAGAGGCTTCCTCATCTATGTTTACCTCCAATTCATTCACCAGGTCGTCTCTAGAGATGACCTCCTTTGACACATCTTTATCATCATTATTAAGCGCTTCAATGGCCATCTTTATCTGTTGCTCCGCAAGCCCTCCCATCTCTAGCAACTTATTTTTTACTCCTTCGAGCTCATCCGCAAATGAACCTGATATATGTTCATGATTTGCCATATTTGTTATCTACCTCCTCCTCTTGTCATGCTGAAGTCTCAATCATCATTGTTAGGAGTACCTTAAACAATTGCTCGCGTTATCAGCCATAGCGTCCTGTAATGTAGTCTTCTGTTTGTTTTTCGTTAGGATTTGTAAAAATAGTTTCTGTTGATCCAACTTCCACTAGCTTACCCAGATGCATAAAAGCAGTCACGTCAGAGACCCTGGCAGCCTGTTGCATATTATGGGTAACAATTAATATCGTATAATGATTTTTGAGCTCATAGATAAGCTCCTCTATCTTCAGAGTAGAGATTGGGTCCAATGCCGAGGCTGGCTCGTCAAGAAGTAAGATTTTTGGTTCCACCGCAACACAACGTGCGATAACCAATCGTTGCTGCTGTCCTCCCGACAAACCCAACGCGCTATCACCTAATCGATCCTTCACTTCATCCCAAAGAGCTGCCGCACGAAGCGACTTCTCGACTATTTCATCTAGTACTCTTTCTTTGTTAATTCCTTGGATACGAAGACCATAAGCGACATTCTCATATATGGATTTTGGAAAAGGATTTGGTTTTTGGAAGACCATCCCAACGCTCCTGCGTAATTCCGCAACGTCGACATCATCCTTATAAATATCATCACCGTTAATCGTGATTTTTCCGGAAATATCACAGCCATCTATCAAATCATTCATACGGTTAAAACATCGTAGCAAGCTAGATTTTCCGCACCCACTAGCCCCGATAAACGCAGTTACGCATTTCTCTGGTATATCTAGTGAAACATCAAAAAGCGCCTGATTAGCACCAGCATAAAAAAGATTCAAACCTTCAACCACTATGGTTGTCGACATCTTATCTACATCGGTTGTCGATGCTGAAGACCTAAGAGTTTTAATATCGATCGTATGTGACTGCATTAATGTTCCCCAATAAACTTTGCTTAGGCTTCTAATAGTTTATATTTTTCTCGCAAACGATTCCGTAGATAAATCGCAAGGAAATTAAGTATAGTGATTATAAATACTAGAAGAAGGGCTGTCGCATATACAAGTGGTCTAGCCGCTTCTACATTCGGGCTCTGAAAACCAACATCATATATGTGAAAGCCTAAATGCATGAATTTTTGGTCCAGGTGAATATATGGATAGGTTCCATCGATAGGGAGATTTGGTGCTAGCTTTACGACACCAACTAACATTAACGGTGCTACCTCACCAGCTGCTCTTGCCACAGCAAGAATGAGGCCTGTCATCATCGCTGGGCTCGCCATGGGGAGTACAACCCTCACCAAGGTCTCTAAACGAGTCGCTCCTAGCGCCAAGCTTCCCTCTCTAATACTCTTGGGGATTCTCGCTAATCCTTCTTCGGTAGCAACAATAACAACCGGGAGTGTGAGCAATGCCAGGGTTAAGGACGCCCACATTAGTCCTGGAGTACCAAAAGTTGGAGATGGTAAAGTTTCTGCAAAGAATAGCTTGTCTACTTCTCCCCCAACACCATAGACAAAAAACCCCAGTCCAAAAACTCCATAGACTATAGAGGGAACGCCGGCCAAGTTATTTACCGCTATTCTTATTACACGAGTGGCAGTGCCTTGAGTCGCATATTCTCGCATATATACAGCTGCAATAACCCCGAAAGGAGTAACAATAATCGACATAAGGATGACCATCATCACCGTGCCAAAAATAGCGGGGTATACTCCTCCCTCGGTATTAGCCTCTCGAGGTTGTTCGCTCAGGAATTCCCACAATTTGTCCATGTACAAATTCATCTTCTCTAAATATGACATTGAGTTGGGTCGGTAAATTCGAACAACTTTTGAAATTGGAAGCACTTTAATACTTCCATCGATCTGCTTTACACTAAAAAGGTAAGCGCCCTGCTTTTGGCGAAGTGTTACCAGCTTTGATTGCAGCCTTTGATAGTCTTCCTCTAGCTCTGCTTTACTTCGTGCTAAATCACTATACTTGTCGGGTTCACTCTGCTTTACTGCGAGCCGGAGACTGTCTAGCTTTTTATTTACTTTACCCATCTCAAGGCGTTCGATATATTTTATCTCTTCTCGAA
>CABYJX010000020.1 GCA_902519405.1 uncultured Gammaproteobacteria bacterium | reverse complement strand
TATTTTAATCCTAGGTTTTCTCATGCTATCAACGTCTCCATTTTTCATCAATGCGATGACGGGTTTGATTGTTGCGATGACTATAGCTGCGGCACTGGTCCTAGATTTTTTTCTACTTCCGCCACTTTTACTGCTTTTTGATAAGAAAACTTCACAGACCTGACTTAAGAGCGTTTTAATTTTTGAGGAGATAACACCGATGAAAGCAGCCCTATATTGGCTCATTTTATTTAATCTTTGGATTCTTTCATCCTTGGCAAACTCAATCGAGTTGCCTTCGGCAAGTGAACCATCCGCTCTTGGAGCTGCGATCGCTAAGGAAACGGATCGACGTAATCTTGGTTTTACGGACACAAAAAGCCATATGGAAATGATACTCACCAACCAAAATGGTGACGTCAGTAGCCGAAGATTGCGTATGAACACCCTGGAGAATAAGAATATCGAAGATGGCGATTGGAACTTGATTGTTTTTGATGAGCCTCGTGATATCAAGGGGGCAGCGTTGCTTACCTATGCCCACATCTTAGATCCTGACGATCAATGGTTTTTTTTACCAGCCCTAAAGAGAGTAAAAAGAATCTCTTCCACAAATAAGTCGGGACCCTTTATGGGTTCAGAATTCGCCTTTGAGGATTTCTCAAGTCAGGAAGTTGGAAAATATTCATATACATGGTTTCGCGACGAACCCTGCGGTGATCGAACTTGCCATGTCGTTCAGAGAAAGCCTCTCTATAAATATTCTGGATATACTCGCATGGTCGCATGGACAGAAACTACTGACTACCAACTAGTTAAAGTGGATTTTTATGATCGAAAAAATGAATTATTAAAAACCCTTACGCTCTCAGAATATCGCCTCTACTTAGAAAAATATTGGCGAGCGCATGATCTCTACATGGTGAACCACGTCAGCAACAAGACTACACGACTAAAGTGGACTGATTACGAATTTCAAACCGGCCTAACCGAAAAAGACTTTAGTCAAAATAGTTTGAAAAGAACGAGATAATTATCATGAGGAGTTACGCGGTCTTAATAGCGTTCTGCTTTTATGTGCACGACCTCTATGGGGTAGATCTTGATATAGAGGGAGAATTTGAATTCGAGTTGAGAAGTTTTTTTCATGAATCTTTTTACGATCAGGCCCGAAATAACTACGCTTCTATCTCCTCACTAATAGAACTTGGAATCTATGGTGATAATGATAAACATGCGCTGATTATTAAGACGTTTGTAAGAGGAGATAGTGGTGATTCTCGCCGTAGCCATGGTGATCTTCGAGAGGCTAAATACCGCTACGTCAACGGAGATTTTGAACTAACTCTTGGTGTTGACAAGGTATTTTGGGGTGTTGCTGAATTTGTCCATTTGGTCGACATCATTAATCAGACTGATTTTGTGGAGAGTGTGGATGGAGAGCAAAAGCTCGGTCAAACGATGATGCGCGCAAGTTATGTGTCAAAAATAGGTACTTTCACTGGTTTTTTTATGCCCGAATTTAAACCGAGAAATTTTTCTGAGTCAGACGGTAGGCCAATGGCAGACTTTTTAGTAGACACGAGTCGAGAATTTTATCAGAGTTCAGACGGAAGAAATCATCATGACTTCGCGTTCAGATATAATAATAGTTTTGATGTTTGGGATCTTGGATTATCGTATTTTAAAGGAACTTCAAGAGAACCTCTTTTAGTAAAAGAAAATTTAATAGCGGATCTTATCGTTCCCTACTATCCCCAGAGAGAGCAATTTTCTGTAGATATCCAAGCGACTCTTGATTCCTGGCTTTTAAAACTCGAAGCGCTAAAACAGTCAGAAGTTTCAACGAATATAGGACGTTTAGTAGCCGGCTTTGAATACACTTATTACGGGATATTTCATTCGTTTTCAGATCTAGGGATCGTCGTTGAATATATGTGGGATGAGCGAAAATTAGAGGCGCCGACTTTATTCAATAATGACATCGGACTTGGTTTGCGATGGAGTGCAAATGATACAGATTCCACTGTGCTTTTGGCTGGTACTATTTATGATCTAGAGACTTCCTCTATGGCACTATTCCTTGAGGCTGAACGTCGTTTATCAAACCAACTAAAACTCTCATTCGAGGCCAGATTTCAGATTAGCGTAGAGGATCAAGACAGAATACTTTACCCACTCAGGAATGAAGATTTTCTTCGTTTACAAGTCACCTATTATTTCTAGCTGAAAGAATTCATCTCTATGCTCATTCCAGATAATCTCTCCTTACTCGATAAGCATTATTTCTTTCGTTTTTATAATAGACTTATATTTGATTTCTTAATATCTGGACCAGCTACTTGGGAGAATCATTATGTATCATCTAGGAATTAATCTTGGCCATGATCGCTCAGTCTCGATAGTTAAAGATGGAGAGATTGTCATGGCGGTCGAGCAAGAGCGGTTAGATCGCGTGAAGCACAGTGTAGGGTTTATGCTCCAGTCTCCGGGCTCTATGGGACAAATTCAAATACCGAGTGAGAGCATAGCATCCTGCCTTGATCATTTGGACATTACATTGGATGATGTCGAAACTATTACTCCTAATATGCCCGGTATTGATTATGCTCCGGAAATCGTCGCTAATAAGTTTCCTAGGGATATTTCCTCAAAAGTTCTTACTATACCGAGTCATCACCTAGCCCATGCTTACTCAGCCTTTTTCCCGAGTCATTTTGATGAGGCTTTAATTCTAGTTGTAGATGCGAGTGGCTCTACTTTTTTTAATGAATTTGGAAGGTGTACAGAGTCTTATACGCTTTACCACGGTAGAGGATCAGAACTAAAGCATGTTCACAGGGAACTTATACCCTCGCACTTGGCTGCTATGTCCACGTTAGGCTTTATTTATGAAACGGTCACGCGACTCGCCGGATTTGTCACAGTGTTTCCCACTGGATTGAGCTTTCCAGAGGCAGGAAAACTCATGGGGTTATCAGCATACGGAGGGCTTCAAAAAAACTGGGAAAGTTGGTTTCGAAGGGAGTCTGGCTCATATCATATAGAGATGTCCGCATATGATATTTTTATAGAAATCATGGCTTTAAAGAAGCGTTACGATACAGACTCAGGTAAGCCTTATTTTAGAGCTTGGCTAGTTGATCTTGCATATAAGGTGCAGGTTGAATTAGAAAATATTCTTTGTGATTTAGTTAGTCATGCAGTTGGAGAGACAGGTATAAGAAAGCTTTGTCTAGCGGGAGGTGTCGCTTTAAATTCGGTGGCGAATTACAAAATCTTTCGAAGATGTTCGCTGGAGGATATTTTTGTTTTTCCGGCAGCAGGCGACAATGGTATTTCTGCCGGGTGTGCTTTGTGGGGATACTCTCAGTCAGCAAAAAAAGTGAAACGAAAGCCGCTAGGTTCCGCCTGTTTAGGTCGATCTTACAGTGATTTTGACGTTGACTCGGCGATTTCCCTGTATGGGAAGTCTATAGAAGTAGAAAAGTTATCGCCAAGCAATATGGTAGAGCGAGTAGCGCGGTCACTGTCCGAAGGAAATATTATTGCTAGGTTTGAAGGTGGTTCTGAATTTGGTCCTAGGGCGCTGGGACACAGATCTATAATGGCGGATCCAGCTTTTATAAGGATGAAAGATGTTGTTAACGCGCGCGTGAAATTTCGTGAAGCATTTAGGCCATTTGCACCATTTGTCCCCTTAGATAGGGCTAATGAAGTGTTTGAACTTTCCGCGAGCTCGCCATATATGCTACTAGTAGCACCAGTTCGAGATGAATTCAAAGAATCTCTCCCTGCTATTACTCATGAAGATGGTACTGGAAGAATCCAGACTTGTACCAAAGATCAAAATTCTTTTTTTTATCAATTATGTTTAGAGGTAGAGAGTATTCGTGGTGGTTCCCCTGTCTTGCTCAATACTAGTTTTAACGTAGCGGGACAACCGATTGTTGAGACACCAGGTGAGGCTTTAGAAACATTCTTGAGAACAGACATAGATTTTCTAGCCTTGGAGGATCGTTTTATTAGCAAGCAAGGTCAACTTAAGGGCTATACGGAGCATATCATTGGTTTGCCAGATCCGATCATGCCACAAGGATTACCCGCTGGTCAGCAAAGTGTTCGCGAACTTATGTCGGAGCTTGATTCCGCCCTGTTTAAAATTTCACCAAGCCGAAATTGGAGCGATGCAGAGCTTAAAGAACTCTCGGAGGTCGGAGCAAGATTTAAGGAGACAAGTAAGTTATTTAGTGATTCACCTTACGTTTCAAAAATAAAAACGCAGCTAGGGCCAAATGCCACATTAATTTTGGATCCATGGAATGGTTCTGTTTTAGTAGATGAGACAGGACGTCAAAATGAGCTAGCACTTTCATCAGAGCAGCTAGAACTCTTATTGGTATTGGGTAACAAGCCGTCTCAAATATTAGAGAGTCTTCGATTGAAAATAGGGGCTACCCCCGCAGAAGTGAAAACGCTTATAGCCGAGATGACCCGGGTTTCTGAAAAATTTGAAATAGAAATTGATACCGATTGGTACTCAGAAGTTGCTGATGGAGATCAAGTAAGTAGTGTTGATTACTCTCAAGAGACCTTAGGTCAGTTTAAGCATAACAACTTCAATTTGAGTGTAGAACTTTCACAACTGAGGAAAAAAATTATCGACGTTGGTTATTCGGAGGATGAGATATGCGCGCGGCTAGCGGTCGAATCTTTACAAAGTATAGAACCAACAAAGTTATCCTATTATGACCGGTTTTTATTGGATAAAGATGAGTTGGGAGATCTGATTCGTATATTTCAATTAAGAGCCTCGGTAGCAAAGGATAGATTAAGACATATCTTCTCTAAGGATGAAGTGACATTAATGTTAGCACTTGGCTTAATTGTAGAGACTGAGAATGAATATTCGGGAGGAGTGGATCTATTCTGTGTCGATGGATTATTAATAGCCACAGATCATAGATATATGTTGAAACCAGAGGATACGCTTAGCGAAGATCCTGTCATGTATATTGGCATGGATAGCTTTGGCCTAGTGCAATCAGCACCGAGAACGCCAGTCAATACCGTTTTGGATCTTTGCTGCGGCTCGGGTATTCAAGGCTTGGCAGCCATCCGATATGCAAAGAAAGTAGTTGCCGTAGATGTAAATCCCAGAGCGATCAGATTTTCTCGATTCAATGCTCAGCTAAATGGCATTGATAGCTATGAGGTTTTTAAGGGTAATCTTTATGACGCAGTTTCGGAACAAAAATTCGACTGTATTTTAGCCAATCCGCCATTTGTCCCTAGCCCCACAGAATACCTGAAGTTTCGAGATGGTGGTGAGACAGGAGAAAATATTTTAGCTGAAATAATTCAGGGAGCGAGTCGGCATTTAAATGATACGGGCCGACTTTGTATTGTCACTGATTTAGTCGATATAAGTGGCTATGAATCCAAATTGTCGTCTTGGTGGGGGGCTTCTCCTTTTCTAGGATTAATATTAACCACTGCTGATCGTGATGAAATTCTTTTTTCTGTGCCTCATTGTCACGCACCATTTTCTCAATCTCTTGGGGACTTTGATAATGAACTCGAACGTTGGGTTAATAATTTTAGGAAAGCCGGACTGACGGCAGTGAACTTTGGCTATATAAACGTATGGAAAAATGACAAGTTTACGAATACTGAAATTGTCAAACGAACTATTCATAATCCGACCACGCCAATCTTTATGCAGGTAGATGACTGGGCAGAGCAAATACAGCTATGGAATAGCGAAAGTTCTAGGAATTTAATTCTTGGACTTCATCCCGATTTGAGATTTGAAATTGAACAACAGATAGATGGGACTCCTATTTCCTGTATGTTGCGACTTCCCGGGAATCAGTTTTTCACGGAATACAACATTACTAATGAGATGAGAGAGGAACTGCTCAAGATTTATCAGACTGAACCACCTCGCTCCCAGAGATCAAGATCATCCGATACTTGGGTCGAAGAACTCCATCGCTTAGGGATAATTCGTTTAAATACTCGGCGTCGAAGTTATGCACGTAAAATTGATCCATCAAGAGATGAAGATAAAGTTCGTATTGAGCAGCGAGAAACAAAAACGACACCGACCTGTCTCTCCAGTTATTTAGGATAAAGATAATTATAAGTTTGGCTGCAGTAATAATCAGGAGAGTCTATTTTGAAGGACAATGACTTTGCGTAATTTTCTACTAGAAGAATACTTTGCTGATTGGGAGTTCAACGCGGCTCATCATATGACAGCCTCTGATGTAGAAAGTATGACGACATCAGATTTATTAGAGTTGGCTACTCCGCAGGATAGGTATGCATTTGAGAATGCCTGGTTGGGGTATACAGAACCAAAGGGCGCCCTAGATCTCCGAGAAGTAATAGCTAATACTTATGCTGATCTAAATGCCGATAATATCCTCTGCTTCGCAGGTGCTGCTGAGGGGATTTATGCGGCCATGAGGGTGCTACTATCTCCTGGGGATCATCTTATTGTTCCCGTACCAAATTATCAGTCCGCTGAATCGGTTGCTGACGACATCTGTGAAGTGACAGGAATAGGATTAAATTTTGAAGCCGCTTGGCGCTTAGATCTTCAAGAAGTAGAAGATAGTATTAAATCAAATACAAAACTTATATCCATAAATTACCCTCATAATCCTGATGGAATGATCATGTCTAAGGACGATTTATTTAGCCTTATAGAGATTTGTAGACGTAATGGGTTAATTCTCTTTTCTGATGAGGTTTTTCGTGGAGTTGAGTTGAATGACGAGGATCGCTTACCCCAGGTTGCGGATATTTATGAAAGAGGAATTTCGTTAGGCGTTATGTCAAAAGCATATGGTTTGCCAGGTTTACGTATAGGATGGTTAGCAGCACAAAATAGAGAGTTGTTGGATGAAATTTCAAGATACAAACACTATCTTTCCATTACAAATAGCGCTTCTAGTGAAAGGTTAGCGTTAATTGCGCTAAAGGCGCGTAAAAAGATTTTAAAAGAAAATCAAACGTATTTGCGAAAAAATATTGAGGAGCTCGAATCTTTCTTTCTTACTTACCCGAATTTATTCAAATGGCTCAGACCGAGAGGTGGATGTATTGCTTACCCAAAATTCATCGGGCCGGGTGGAGGAGAGAAATTTTGTCGTGATCTGCTAAGAAAGAAAGGAGTTTTTTTATTGCCCGGATCAGTCTATGAATCTCCTTTGGCAAGCACTCCTCCAAACCACTTCAGGATCGGTTATGGAAGGAAGGAATCCTTTCAAGATGGGCTTAATGCTATAGGAGATTTTCTGGATGAGGAATATTCAACTTCTATATGATCGGATTTGAATATAAATCTCTAGGTTAATTTTCTAGTACTTAAGGGCTCCGAGATGATCAGATTGGGTGCTGACTATATTCCTTATCACTACGTGATGTATTCAGATGGTGTGGCTCACCACAAGATCGATGGGTCCATCATTGAGGGGCTTGTTAAAAATATTGTGTCTGGTGTTATTGTAGAGCAGTGTGTTTACGGAAAAGGTTTAAAAGAAGGTTTATGAGAGACCTTCGGGTCGGAGGGAAAAATTCGCCAGAGACAATGTTACATCGGCGGTACTTTGGAAGGTCCACATGAATGGTTTCACACTAATGGAAATATTAGAGAGACGGGCCAATATAAGCATGGAGAGAGAGTAGGAATATGGTAAAGCTTTGATCGATTGGGTAATCACACGAAAATTAACATTCAAAAAAATAAGAATAGAATCGAATTTCTTTCACTGCTACTTTCTTCCACAGATCGACTAGCTATGATGGGAAGCAATCGGTTCTTGGACTTGCAAAGCAAAAATGTCTCGATAATTTAACGACCATTTAAGATAAAGCTCGATCTCTTTATTGAGTTCTCACGTTGGTAAATATTTCTCAGATTTTAGGTAAGTTTTTGGAAGAATTCCAAGCTACTTTCGGAGCGTTTCGAGAGGATATAGACCTTAGCAACCTAATATCATTGTTAATAGGGTTTCTGATGAGATTGCCTACAACATTTTTAAGTCCAATGAATCCCAGATTCATACAGTCGCCCAATGCAAAAGCTGCTTTAGCGTTTTGGTGAAATTTTTTTACTTGATTCCTGCTTCTGAGTAGTACCAGATCGGTGAAGTCCAAGCTCGTTCCTGTATAACAGAGGGTATATTTGGGTCGTTACAGGTCTTTGGTCTATCCTTTAGATCCATAGCAATACAGTCAAACTGACTCCATCTACAGGTTGGATTTTCTAGAACTCGGAGGTAATAGACCCCAGAAATATCGGGATTAAAATCTGGATCTGTCCATGTTGTGCATAATTGATTGTAACCTGTGCCAACTTGAGTGCAATCGCTTGTATTGACAGTTGCTTTAAGGTCGCCACCAGCAACATCGAATATACGTTGACGAGCCATTCCGTCCTCATCGGTCCATCCTTTGACAATCTGAAGCTTGTGTAATGGTGTGGAAGCCTCGTTGGGGTCTCTTATGGCGCTAGCGATAAAGATAGGGCTTGAAGTCTTATTATTTATATTTTTGATTATAGAACCCATCGGCACGCCCCCTGCATAGCTTGTTTTAAGGAGATAGTCACTCTTACAAATGTCTTTGGGGAAATTCCATCCAGCAAAAAAGCGAGGTTCAATATAAGGGCCACTAGTGCCAAAGGTCTCTCGCTTGCGCATTGCTGAAAATAAGGCTTCTCTATTATTTTGCTTAGCATATATACCTGCAACCCCACCGGGGTTGTAGCGGATTGGTGATCCAGTTGCGATATTTCCCGGCACTTTGATTTGATCTATCAGACGATGATGTGGATTAACATCGTTGCCATGGGCGCCAATATAATCGCTTTCAGAATCAGCACTAGGCGCCCCTAAGTGCGTATCAGTAGCAGCGATAATCCCCATTTCAAATGCGTTAAATCCAAGTTTATTATATTGACTAAGGCCCTCTATCAGTGCGTATCGTATATAGCTAAGTCTAGAGATACATCCTTGTAATAACATCCCATCGCGGCCGATTGTATTTCCACAATCGATTATTTTCTCATTAACTGGTCTAAGTTTCTCAAAATCGCAATATTCATCTCTTTGCCCTAAAACGCTAGTAAGATTATTTCTACACTCTGAATCACCCTTGACTTGCATTATCTCAGCTAGAGGTTCTATCTTTTTCCTCAACTCAAGATCATGTCTTTCCTTGACTGAAAGTGTTTCATCATACTTTGGCCACATTCGACCACTACTCCAATTACTATTATGCGGAATAGAAATAGCGTCGCAAGTATCGTTCCCCTCAATACACACTTCATTTAACCAATTCCACAAGGCTTCAGGTCGCCCCGCTTCTTTAGAGCTAATTATAGATTGTGGCACAACGGAATTAGCAAAAATGACATTGCGATGAAGATTTGAGGCGTCTTCTGCGAGGGTGTACTCGTAGCCATGGAATGTGGTGAATGAACAATTCTGAGTACTATCATTCCATCGCTCAGTCTCTATTTGATTTATTTTCCATGCTGTATCTGCTTCCTCTAAGCACCTCTTACTGTCTCTACCACATATCCTTATTGGTCTTGCTCGGCCAAAGATGACCGCTGAAAATAATCGAACCATTGATTGTAATGTATCATCCACAGGTAGTTTAGTATCTCCTCTAAATAGTGAACAGACGAGAGAATCATAGGCAATGGAACCCGTGTCATAACAAAGGCGGGTTTCTCCTAAATATTCTGCATGATCAGTGACCGCCATAAAGTCCAGTTTTCTGTTACGTTGTATCAGTGGTGGTTGAAAATGACTTCCTTCTACATTGATTTGCAAGGACTTGCCTGAGCCATATGAATACGCGTCAGCAGTTTTCACCTGTGTCCCAAATGCTCGAGCATCTGCTGAAGCTGAAGTATGCACATGGGTGGCACCAAACCAGGCTTTTTTAAATTCGTAACTCTCCTCGCAGGGTTGACGGATTACGTCGCCCTGTTTTAGCTGCTTAACCGACACGTCAAAAAAGCTTTTAATAATAGGGTTGCTTGTCGAAACCTTAGCAAATTCATAACGTAGCCAAAGTATGAGAATTAGCGCTAATATTGAAAAAGCTATAAGTATATAAAATACAATTTTAAACCAGATTTTACTCAAAATATGACCTAGATAATCTATAACTATTAAATTTGAACAAGAATAATTCCAAGGTGCAAATTACTTTGGCTATATCCTAAATCTTTTCAGGACACCTGCCCTACGATCTTTAATTTGATTATTTCTCTCATCGACAGAAATTGTTTTCACTTCTTTAAAAAGCTCTTTTTTGAGAGAACTAAATTCAGTCAATGTGACTTTTGGTTTTGGATATACTTTACTTCCAATCCATCTTAAAGTTATATATCCCTCTTTGTGTCCGCTAGGGTCAAGCCAATTCGGTATTTGAGGGTCTTCATGACTCACAACTATTAGCAATTCGCCACTATCTTCTATAACAGCATGCTCAGAGTTTGTACTGCATAATCTATATCGATAATCTAGAGTTTCCCACCAATAACTTCCAAACTCTACTGACCAGTAGTTAGCCTCAGGCGGATATACACGGAGAACTAAGGCTTCTCCCTCATCTACTGACCAGTAGCAAATTAGAGGTTCTCCACCTGGTGTCGCGTCAATTTGATTCTTGTCTAATTCACGATAGAAGAAGAATTCATTAGGTTTGTCTTTCCACCGATCAATCATTTTTATCCAGTATTCGATCGAATCGGTCAGCCATTTGGCACTTTCGGACAGGCCTACAATCACCTCCGATGGAATCACTTCGCTTTTTTGCTCAATTTGGGTCAAGCAGTCTATAGTGGCATCCATAGGCTCTTCCTCGCCCCAATCACCAAAGAACTGTCTTATCGTAACTCGCCAGCTTGCTGGTGAAGTTTTAATCCAATTTTTAGCGTGCTCTTCTGGACTTAAGGTAATCTCGAAATTGCCATGGTCATCCACAATGATTTGATTTTTAAAAAGAGCACCTACAACCTTTCCGCCCCACGGAGTTGCACCATCTTCAAGTACAGTAATTGCAATATATTTAGCAGTACCGAGATAGCCTTTGATAGTATATGTATCAGTTCCGTTTATCGGCGCCCCGTGGTAAATCGCATCAGAATTATCCCCTCCCTGCTTGCGGACGGGATCGAAATAATGGATTAACTCAGGATAATGAGGATCTGCATTTTCAAGTTTGAATTGTAGAGCTAGGGCGATATTTCGAGATAATAATCTAAACCCTTTAGCACGTTCTATATCCTCTGGAGGGGATTTACTATCAAAGATAAGATTTCCAGCAGATTTTAAATGATCGCAGAAATCGTTCCAAGTTGAGGCCAAAAGCTCATCATTTTTGTTATCTCCATACATATTAAAACCTTCACAGATATACCTAAGTTACTTAATACGTTAAATTGCATCAGAATAATAAGCAAACGTAGATATTTTTCCGGAAAAGCGTAGGTGAAAAATTCAAATATAGAAACGTCTATTTGGTCAAGAAAGGCTAATCAGGAAGCTTCCGATCTTGATTTAAGGTCCTTGATTCCCCTGAATGAATTATCTTTATTGGATAATGCCCGCCAAGCTACCGGACTCTCTGATTTTGGAAGCGCTGAATGGATAGAGCCTTTTCGAGTCATGCTGAAAAGCATTGATTCTGAGGCTGAATTGACCTTCATTGGCCGCTTGATGACTAGAAATGATATAGTCCAATGGTTAAAAAATAGGCTGTTGGTGGAGCGATTTAGAGAACATAATCCGCAGGTGGTAGACCAGAAAATAACTAGGCCTACTTTTGTGATTGGTCTGCCACGTTCTGGAACCTCTATCCTTTATGAACTTTTAGCTCAGGATCCAGCGGTAAATGTTCCTTTAATTTGGGAAGCCTTTATCCCTTGCCCTGACGGAGGACGAGAGAAGCTAGATATTCAAAAGCGCAAGCTCAGGGCAAATACAGCTTTTTCTATCTGGCAAGAGATTGTGCCTAATTTTAGCTCGATTCACAAAATGAGCGCTTATATTCCAGCGGAATGTGGATTGTTAATGGCTAACACTTTTATTAGTGACCATATCGCTTCTTTGCATCAAACACCAAGCTATTCAGAATTTTGCTCAACAGCTGATTTAGTTCCAGTTTATAAATATCATAAGCTTTTACTGAAGATTCTTCAGGCTCAAAAATCTGGTGGTCGATGGTTATTAAAAGCACCAGAGCATCAAATACACCTTGAGGCATTGATGGAAGTATATCCTGACGCGAATATTATTCAGACCCATAGAGATCCTATAGTGTGTATGGCGTCGACAGCTAGTTTGCTCCGAGCCCTATATTTAGTTAGAAGCAATAAAGTATTCGATACCCTTCAGTTTGAAAACATTGTAGTTGGCCAAGCAACAGCCGATCGGCTGACTAAGGTAATGAATCAGAGAGAATCAAAAAAATTGGATGAAAAAGCTATATTTGACTCGCGATATCAGGATCTCTTGACGGACCCTGTCAGCGTTATTGAGAGAGTTTATGATTATTTTAGTATAGATCTTTCCTTAGATATGAAGGATAAGGTTCTTGCTTATCTAAGGGGGAAGCCTCAATACAAAGATGGGAAACATCGTTATCCTATAGGCAAGAATCTTGTTAAAGATAGAGAATTATTTTCTAGATATCAGAACGAGTATCATGTGCCAAATGAGGTTTAGCATTGAATCATGAAATTCCTTAAGTTTTGAATTTTTCCGCATCTAAAAATTTGGCTCATTTTTAGCCAAGTAAAACACAGTTTTCGGTAGGAAATGAAAGATTTGGCCGTATTTTTGTCAGCACATTAAAGAGTATATTTACAGCTTATTAGACTAATTGATCAGGCCTCTAAACTTGGTAAGTTACTTCTAAACGAAATTTTAAAGTTTAGTAGACACTAAAGTTTGGAGGAAATTGCAATGGGTTCTTTTAATGCTGAAGTACATGATGCTCGTTTGGATGATATAGCAAAAGAATTTCAGGTTTCTCGAGAGGCAGCACGTCAGATGGTAAATAAGGCCATTCGATCGTTTCGAAGGAAAGCATTTGAGATGGGATATGAACCAGATGATTTTGTTGATGTTGTTAGAGCAAGGTAATAGTTAATTAATTAGATCGGCAAGATCAGTTAGCTGCATTAATGCGACGTTCATCATGGTGAAACTTCATCTAAGGTGGTGGTTTCTAGGGTATCTTTTATCCTCATGGTTCAATGTTTCTATTGCTGAGGAAGCCAATTGCTTAGCCAAGAATCTTTATTGGGAGAGTCGTAATCAGACAGTGAGCTCTATGTATGCTGTTGCAGAAGTCGTGATCTCTCGAGTTGAAGACAGTCGTTGGCCTGATACCGTCTGCGGAGTTATTAAGCAAAAGCGACGTGGGATTTGTCAATTTAGTTGGTACTGTGATGAAAAGAGCGATGAGCCTTGGTTACATATTCCAAGAGAGCGAAAAGCGTGGGAGTTGGCACAGATAGTTGCAGACGTTGTATTAGAGCATGGTCCATCAAATCTGACTAAAGGTGCTCTCTGGTATCACTCAAATAAAGTACGGCCAGATTGGTCCTATATATATATTCCAATCCGAGTAATAGAGGACCATATTTTTTATATTGAACCTTGATGATAGCTTCAGATTTAAGATTTTTCTTTTTGGCAAATGGTACTTACTTGCAGTCTCTATTCACCTTAATTAATCTACTGGTTCTGAGTTTCAAAGGCCTAGCTTTCGTGTATAGAAGATTTTTTTTTGCGATATTCTCAATGTTTACTCTGGGTTGTACTGCCACTCTTGAGGATTTTTATGGTATGAGCAAATTTAAGCGTGCGGATCTTGTTTGTAGTCACTCCAAAATTGCGAGAGAACGAAAATCTAAAATAGAGGAGCTTAGTTATGAAGTACGAGAAACTAAACTAAGGGTAGATAAAAAGAAAGAGTTATTAGATATTGGTTATCGAGTTCATCGGCACTGCAGGCAAGTTCCTGTTCAAAGCGACACTAACTGCGAAGTAAAAGATGATTGTAAAGTTTACAGTTATACTCGAGTGTGCGAAGAGACTCCAGTACCAATTGATTATCAATATGAGGAGAAAAAATTAAATCAACTTGAAAATAATCTAGCTTCGACTAACTACTCTCTGACTGAGGCGGAGATCAATTGGGAGTTTTCGTATGCTAAATGCTCGGATAAGGTTCGTGCTTTATCAGTCCAAGAGAGCTTTAGTTACTATGAATCTGGGAGAGAGCCGCCTTAGAAAGCAAAATCAAAATAAGAGTTTAATCTGACTCTTTCTTTCGAATAAAAAACCAATAATCTGCAAAAAGCCGTATTAAAAATAGCAAAGCAAATATAATGCCCATTATCGAGGCCCCATTCTGTTCCTCTCCCTGGAGGAAAACCGGGAGTGCTCCGACAAATAAAACGGGCATAATAATTCTGTTACGCCTAATCCAATCACTCATTGCTCAAACGGTAACATAAGGTGATGTCAAAAGTGAATAACCTTTTCTCAAGCAATTTGATAGATTAGCTACCGAGGATAACTGTTGTATTTTGGCTGTAAGATTCAAATATAAGATTAAAGATTTAACTTCCTGATTCTATCCGAAAAAGCGAAGCTCATTATCACCATACTAAAAAGCATTACTAATACCACAGCTTTCTGGATAACTGCCTGAGTAATTAATTTATCTAAAGTCGCTACTGCAGAATCACTGGTAATAAACTGATAGCACGCATACGCAAATACTAGAAAAACAAAAGCTGATATCGATACTAGATAAATACTTTTAGTATCAGATCTATAAAAAACCACTAAATAAAGTAATCCACCTATCGTGAGAAATCTGGGGGCATTTATAGCGACAAAAATGTGCTCGTCTAAATAAAGATCCGCCGGGGTCAGCCCAACTGCACAGAATAATAGCGCTCCTACTATGACACAAGCTGAACCGCAAATAGAAATTTTAAAATCTAATGATTCTGAGCGAAATAACATCGCGGCATAGATAAATGAAATTGTAATCAGAGAAAACCCTAACATTGCCGTATTAAAAAAAAGGGAGGAGTAGAAATTGATTCCGCCTGAATGAGAGCTATACATACCCAGATCGCTCAAAAAATTTCGCGTTAATGAATATCCCAGCTGTGAGCTATCATGTATATTCCCTCCTGGGTAAAGGAGCATAGATATGCTGTTCGCAAATATAAAATAGATCGGAACCAGTCTCATTATAGTCACGGTCCAAAAATGGTAATGGTTATCTTTCGAGCGCATTAGTTAAAATTTACTCCCGCAGGCCTAGTCTGCTGACTTTTCTACTCAGCAAAATTTACAGGTTATAATAATGGATTTTAAAAGATCGTGAAAAATATTTGATTAACAGAGCTTTTGGAGGTGGATTTGAAATTTGCATTGAGCCAAGATCGGAGAGTATCTTTTTCGCTATTTTTCTTGCTTTGGGTTTTAACCAGTAAAATTGACGCTCTAGAAGTAGGAGATACTGCTCCAAATTTCTCCCTTCCGTCATTAACTAAAAACGTAGAGTCTTCATTAGAGGACAGCGCGGGCTTTGTGATTTATTTAGACTTTTGGGCCTCATGGTGCTCGCCTTGCAGATTATCTATGCCCGCACTAGAAAAATTATACGAAGAATTTGCTAGTGAAGGATTTCATGTGGTTGCCATAAATGTAGACGAGATAAGAGAAGATGCTCTTGATTTTTTAGAGGACTTTCCAGTGTCATATTCGATTCTTGCCGATCCAGAGGGAACGATTTCTCAACTATATAATGTCGTTGGTATGCCTTCAGGTTACCTGATAAATCGTCAAGGAAAGATAATGCATTCGCATATCGGATTTCGACGCGGTGACGAGGAAGTTTTACGGAGAATGATACGTTCGGTGTTAGAGAGATAAATATTGCTATCTAAGGTTTTTCTAAAATAAAGGGGGTTATTTTTGAACCAAAAGGAAAATGAGGCAGTAAAGAGCGATAAATGGGTATTTGATAGAGTGGTGCGAATGCTATTTCTTCTAGGCGAGAGGATTTTGCTGTTCGCTATAGCCTCATTAGCTCTTCTGGCAGCGGCTATAGAGATCCTCAGTTTCGTTGATACAAGAAGTGTCAATCTTGCAGATTTGCTTTTACTATTCATCTATCTAGAGGTAATTGGCATGGCAGCTGCGTACTATTCTAGTCACGAGGTGCCGATAAAACTTCCAATCTTTATAGCCATTACAGGGATTACCCGATTGATCATATTACAAGGCAAAGAGCTGGATCCCACTAACCTAATATACGAAGCGGGCTCGATCTTCTTACTAGCAGCCAGCTACGGGTTGCTTCGTTGGTTTCGCTCAAAAGAAGCAGAGTAATACTTTTGATCGACGGGGACTAAGCCTATGCATATTTGATGTGAAAATACTCAATAAGTAACCTGATCTCTTGCTGAGATATTACTCGCTTTCGAGCCCCTGCAAGATCTGGTTACGAATGTCAGCGGCATCGAAATTTGTTGGATCAATGCGTAGGCACTCATCCAGAGCAGAGATCGATGCCTCGTACATATTGGACTCGCGATATATTTCAGCGGATAGAAAGTGAGCATCAAAGGAATTTGGTTCGAGCTTTGTTGCTTCTTCTAGCTGTTCGAGCGCTGCCGATCTCAAGCCAAGATTAGAAAATTGTCTGGCCAAATCAATCCGTAGTTGCAATCTATGTGGAGCAATATCCACAGCTTCTTTTTGATATTTCAATGCTTCTCTGGGATTACCATTGTCCAGTAAAATTTCACTGACTCTGATATATGCTTCTACAAATTCGGGACTTCGAGAGAGCACATAGTTGAACGCATCAAGTGCTTGAGCTTTTTTTCCGTCGTTATAGAGGGCTCTGCCTAACTGATAACGATATTCGATCGATTCAGGTGTTAGGCGTACACAGGTTAGTAAAGCCTGAACTGCCTCGCTTGCTTTGTTCAGGACTATCAGTAGTTCCCCGAGATTACACCACGCTTCGTCATAATTCGAATCTAGCTCCACTGCTTTTCTAAAGGCTATTTCTGCATCGTCCAATCTTCCAAGATTTGCAAGCACAACACCATAAATATTTTGTGGCATCGGTTCAAGAGGCTCTTGCTTTATAAGCCTTTTGCAATCGTCCATCCCACGATCAAGATTGCCGCTCTTTACCAGGTTTTGGAGACTGATTAAGAGCGATTTGAGTTCATGAGTGGTGTCTTTAATCTTACCCTTTCTTCCCATTTTAGATATTCCTCTATGTACTGGTGTCGTGTTAGGAAATCCATTAGCATATTGATACGAATCGGGAATGAGCACGCTTTACCAAACGCCTCTGATTCCAGTTATGGCAGAACGTAATACTGAAAAGCTACCATTTTACTTGCCTCTTGATGAAGAATCCACTCAGCTGCGATAATGAAGCCTTAATATTAAAAAATTAAGAATCAAAGATATGGAATTGAATGAGCTAAGTACTTGGTTTGAGAAAAATAAGATCTCTGAGGTGGAGTGCTTAGTTCCAGATATGGCTGGAAATGCTCGAGGGAAATTTATTCCATCAACCCAGTTTTTAAGAGAGGGCAGCGCTAAATTACCAGAGGGCATTTTAGTTCAAACGGTCACTGGTGAATACTCCGATGAGCACTGGAAAATAGTGGCGCCCACAGACGAAGATATGAATCTTGAACCTGATAAGGCTACTATTCGAGTGGTACCCTGGGCTAGAGAGCCTACAGCGCAAATTATCTATGATTGCTACAAAAACGATGGTACACCACATCCACTGTCTACTAGAAATATACTTCGTAAAATTCTTGAGCTATACAAAGAGCAGGAATTAAAACCCATTATTGCACCGGAGGTGGAGTTCTATTTGGTAAGCAGGAATATTGATCCAGATAACGAGCTAATACCTCCGAAAGGTCGTTCAGGTCGTCGAGAAACCACAAGGATGTCTTATAGCATAGATGCATTGTCAGAATTTGAGGATTTTGTCGAGGACATGTATGAGTATGCGGATGCACAGGAGTTAGCGGTAGATGCCTTGGTACACGAAAATGGGGCGGCACAGCTAGAGATAAATTTTCAGCATGGTGATCCTCTGAAACTGGCAGATGATGTTTTCATATTTAAGCGCACCGTGCGTGAGGCTGCGCTAAAGCATGACATGTTTGCTACATTCATGGCAAAACCTATGCAGAAAGAGCCCGGGAGTGCTCTTCATTTGCATCAGAGCGTGTTGGACTTAAAAACTGGAGAAAATATATTTGTAGATAAAGATGGTGGATCCAGCAGTCGATTTCTATCTTATATCGGAGGTCTGCAGAGATATACGCCAGAACTGATAAGCTTCTATGCACCAAATGTAAATTCCTATCGAAGGTTAGCTCCAGATATATCTGCGCCAATCACTTTAAATTGGGGTATAGATAATCGTACAGTCGCATTTCGGGTACCCTATTCTCATTCAAAAGATAAGCGAATCGAGAATCGATTCCCAGGGGCTGACGTAAACCCCTACTTAGCGATAGCAGCCACGCTAGCAACCGGGTTGCTGGGTATTTTAGAAAATGCGACTCCGACAAAACCTTATCAGGGTACGGCTAATGAGGACGAGATCAAGGTTGCTCGCACTTTGGAAGAGGCATTGCGAAAGCTCGGTGACTCAGAGACCCTCGCTTCAATGTTTGGAAAGAGTTTTTTAGAAGCATATACTGCTGTCAAGTTAGATGAATTTGAAGAATTCAACCGAGTTATAAGCTCTTGGGAGAGAGAGCACCTCTTATTGCAGGTCTGATCGCTTGCTTAAATTAGAAGGGCCAAGGTTTCAGAATTCATTTCCATGGTACTCATTTGTTAAATATTTGACTTATTCCTTACTATGTCTAAACGTAGTCTTATTTTTTATAGAAGAGTATGATGCGTTAGAGCACACCTTTATTGCAAATCTCACAGCACTACAGTTTATCCAGGTATTTTCCGCAACAATCGATACTTTATCTTGGTTCTTATTGCTTCTTATATTTGAAATAGAAACTTCGCTAATAGGTCTAAGACGAACGGAGAGAAAAACTAGCCGTGCGGTTTTCATGCTCCGTGGATTTTGCTACGGAGCAATATGTTATGCGTTTTTAGGATATTACTATGAGCTATTAACAATCTATGATGTAAAGTCGGTCCCTCTTACTGAGGTGTGTCTGTCTACTTCTGATTGGTCCATACTTGTGGATATAGACGAATTTATTTCTCTCCAGCCCGAAAATTGCCAGCTTTTGCCTTCAGTATTAATGCAGATTAGTTCCTTTAAAACAATCACGTCAATGGATACCTTAATAAGTGTCCAATATTTAACTTGGCTGGATTTAATTAATGCAGGAGCATGGATTCTTGTTGTAGTAGTCTTAGAGCTAGAGCTATTGCTATTAAAATTGGAGCAAGTGTCCAAGAGAGTGATTAACTTAATTTATCTATCGAAAATAACACTTTATTTCACTCTATTTGCAGCTGCGATATATTGGGGATTTGCGGGAGATTTTCTTGATCTCTGGGAGCGAGTTTATGGTTATTTGCCTTCGTTTTTATAGAGTTGAATATATTTCAGAACACAGATCATAAAGAATACCGCTATTTCTGACGCGCCAAAAATCTTGAAATGGCGCCACCGAAAAATGTTCGTATTTGGCTAATGAAGTTTAAATTAACTAATTAAATCAATAATATCTTTTGCCAGCACATCTGCGGTCCCAGCACCGGCATCGATAACGAAATCCGAATGGTCTTCATATAACGGAGTGCGTTCATCAAAAATTTCTTGGAAACTCTTACCAGCTTCGCTTGCTATACCTCTTGCAGGCGCCATAGCCACTCTTTCTTTGAGTGACTGCAGATCGAGCTTCAGATATATTCTGGGTCCAAACTTCCCCAGTTTTGTCATACCTTCATGGCTATAGACTGCGCTTCCACCGGTGGAGATAACTGAATTTCGGATTTCCAGAGATAAAATGATTTTTTCCTCGATCTTTCTTAACCGTTGATAACCGTCGCGATCAATAATATCCTGCAGTGATCGCTGTTCCAGATTTTGAATAAGAATATCGGTGTCTATAAAGTCTAGTCCTGTCTGCTTAGCTAAAACTATTCCTACAGTACTTTTTCCCGCACCCGGCATTCCAATAAGACTGATACAGTTTTTTTCTTTTTTACCTAAATACATCGTAAAATTCACTTGAGCTAGAATACTCACTCCTGCTTGGAAAATTCAGGTGGTAGCCATTTCCTTAAAGTTTATTTTAGATTTATTGGCACAGGTCTCACATATTCATTTAGATGCTCTTACGACCACGGAAAAGCAACTACATCGCCCAATCTCTTTTAGCTTTAAATTGGGTTGATAAATAATCCATCTGGTCTCCCAGAACACGTTCTTTAGTCAGGAAATGCCATTCAAAAGAGTTGGGTATAAATGGAATGGCTAATAAGGGCATTTTCGCTTCCTCAGGAGTTCTATTACCTTTGTGAAAGTTGCAACGCTTACATGCTGCTACAACATTTTCCCAGCGGTCTCTCCCTCCTCTTGAAATTGGCAGAACATGGTCTCTAGTAAGATCTGATTTTATGAATTTACCTCCGCAGTAAATACATCGATGATCATCTCTTCGAAATAGAGTTTTGTTACATAATCTGGGAATGAATTCTCCAAAAACTCTTCCCTCAAGAGCGATAATAGGCTGTAAATCAATACGAGATCTTATGCCAGAGATACGCTGTATACCACCAAGAATCGGGGGGAGAGGGTACCCAATTCCATATAAAACATCGCTTCTAGAATAAGCTAAAACAGCTTCATTAATTGTAAGCCAACCCCTTGGTTGACCCGTTACGTCTAATTTGAGGATAGCTGACACGATAGCAAAACTATAAAATCATTTTTCATTCAACAACCTTACCACTTGAATCTAATATCCTGACATTACCAAAATTCAATGCTCTTATTTTGCTTTCTATCTTATTAAGATCTCCAACTATAATCCATGTAAGTGCATCTGGAAATATAAGTTCGGTGGCTGCAGAACGCACAGATTCGTAATCTAAGTTCAGCATCTGTTGCTCATAATCAAATATATAAGAATCTGGACGACTAAAACGTACATTACTAGATAACAATCCCATCACTGAACTTTGAGTTTCAAAAAGCCCTGGCAGACTGTTGACATTATCAGACACGACTTTCGCTACTTCTTTCTGAGTTGCCGGTTCATTACTTACATATTCGAGTAATTCCCTCTTTAATTCTAAAATTGCATCGATTGTTTTATCTGTTTGAACAGGAGCATAAACTATAAAGGGTCGTTGCTGTTGTGCATCTGGAAGTAGCGTTCTAGCACCATATGCCCAACCCTTCTCTTCCCTGAGATTCATATTAATCCGAGAAGTGAACGTTCCCCCTATGATATCGTTTGCCGCTGTAGTAGCCACTTCGTCATTTTCCCCAGTTGCTGAAGCAAGATGGCCTGCAATGATTAGTGTTTGTTGAGCATCCTTTCGATCTAGAAGAAAAAATCGAGATTTTTTTGGTTTTGTGGATTTACTAAAAGTTTTAGTTATCAAAGATACTGTTGATTTAGTCCAGTTACCCAGCTTGGAGTTTAATAACTTCTGCAATTCTTGAATAGTGGTATCACCAACAGCCACAATATGCGCTCGTTCTGGTCTAAGCCAAGTATCTTGAAATGAAACTAAATCATCTCTTGTCATTTTCTCAATGGAGTCCTTAGAACCAGAGCCAGTGAATAGTCCTGGCTCGCCGTATGCATGCTTGTCTCCGTAAATAAGAGGTGGGAGTGCGCGTAAAGCTAAAGATACTGGTTCGTTTTTTTCTTGCTCAATTTTAGCTAGTAGCTGGGAGCGAAGAAGTTCAATTTTTTCAGGATCGAAATTAGGATTACGGATTACATCAGAAAAAATATCAATGCTAGATGGGAGATTTTCTTTCAACGCCGATAGCTGCAGGGATGTTATATCTAAGTTAGCACTTGTGGTCAGAAGTGATCCCAATAACTCAAGTTGTTCTGAAATTTCGCTTCCACTTCGATTCGTCGTACCTTCCAATAGCATTTTTGTTGCAAAGGCTGCACGACCGTGACCTTGATTAAAATCGGAAGCGAAACCAGCATTGAACATTATCTTTATCGAAACTAAAGGTGCTTCACTTCGTTTAGCAAATGTTAGTGGGATGCCGTTATTTAGAATGCTATGTTCTATCTGGGGGAAGGAAAGCTGTACATTTGAGTCTGGCATCGGGGGTCCTGAATCTCTCGCAACACCTCGCTCTGATGATGATAATAGTGGAAAGGGTCGATACTCTATAGTGAGTTTCCCTTCACTTAACCATTTGGAGGAAATTTCTTTAACATCACGGGAGGTCGCTTCTGATATATTTGCCAGAGCAGTTGTAGAGTATCCGGGATCACCTGTATAAACAAAATTTTTAGCGAGGACATCTGATTTTCCTCCAAAGCCACCAATACGCTCCAAGCCTCTAATAAAATTCGATCGATAACGAGTTTTGATTCTTTTGAGTTCTTTTTTGGTAGGACCTTTGCTTAAGAAAATTAATATTTCTTCATTGATAGCTTCCTCAACAAGTTTGGGATCGATCCCGGATAAAACATCGGCGATGATTAAGAATAAGCCGCCCAATTCCTGAGAGGAATTTTGTGCATATACAGAAGAAACAAGTTTATCTTTCTCGATAAGACGACGGTAAAGCCTAGAATTCTTTCCCGACGCTAAAATTGAGGAGGCTATATTGAGTATATCTGATTCTCTATTTCCATAATTAGCTACATTCCACAATAAGTAGAAGCGGGTTTGGGGTATATTGTCATAAACAAGCTCCCTTATATCCTCATTTCTTTTTGCGACCCAACGGTCCGGTTTTTCTAATGGCTTGCCAGCTTTAATATCACCAAAATATAGCTCAACTTTCTGGCGTGCAGTTTTTAGATCAATATCACCTGCAAGAACTAATACTGCATTTGATGGTCCATAGTATTCATTAAACCAGTCTTTAACATCCTCAAGCTTAGCTGCTTCAAGATCCTGCATTGAGCCAATTGTGGTCCAAGAATATGGATGACCTGCGGGATAAGAAAGTCTAGATGCTATTTCGAAAAATCTACCATAAGGTTGATTCTCGCCCTGACGTTTCTCGTTCTGCACCACTTTCCTTTGCTCTGCTAACTTTTCTTCTGTAATAGCTCCAAGAAGATGTCCCATACGATCAGATTCCATCCAGAGAGCCATATCCAAAGCTGTGGTCGGAACATTTTGAAAATAGTTCGTTCGATCTTTATTAGTGGTGCCATTTTGACCTGTGGCCCCAACTATTTCAAAGGGGCGAAAAAATTCGTCGTCGTAATTTTCAGATCCTTGAAACATAAGATGTTCAAATAAGTGTGCAAACCCTGAGCGTCCAGATCTTTCATTCTTAGACCCGACGTGATACCAGATATTTACAGCGACTATCGGCGCTTTACGATCTTCATGAACTATTACAGTAAGCCCATTATTGAGGGTAAATAATTCATAGTCGATTTTTAGCTCGCTAGAATTGCTCAAAATTGTTTTTGAATAAAGAGATAGGACTAAAATTAATACGAATTTACCCAATTTAAACTGCATAAAAACCTCAAAAAAAACCAGGATAGTTAGTTGGTAACATATTAGCCAAATAATTTGCTGAAAAAAATAGAAACTTTACTGTACCAGAAGAATTGTTGTTTAAGAGCCCGCGTTATCAATACCAAGCTAGAGACTTATAAAATCCGTTAGCTTAAAGGCCGAAGATAAATCAGGTAGTACTTGCTATAAATATGAAACAAAGCGGTTAAAAATTAGAAAAATTATGGGTAAGCTAGGCAGCGGAAAATGGTGGGCCCAGTAGGACTTGAACCTACGACCAATCGATTATGAGTCGACTGCTCTAACCAGCTGAGCTATGGGCCCTATATACTTATTCGTCGAGAAAGCTTCTTAAGTAATCGGAGCGAGATGGATGCCGTAACTTCCTGAGCGCCTTCGCCTCAATCTGACGAATACGTTCTCGAGTGACATCAAACTGTTTACCGACCTCCTCTAAAGTATGGTCAGTGTTCATGTCTATACCAAATCTCATTCGCAGCACTTTGGATTCACGAGCAGTGAGTCCCGCGAGCACATCACGAGTCGCTTCGGTAAGACCTTGTCCCGTCGCCGCATCGATGGGCGAATGGACATTAAGATCTTCTATAAAATCGCCTAAATGAGAATCCTCATCATCACCGATAGGAGTTTCCATGGAAATCGGTTCTTTTGCTATTTTTAATACTTTTCTGACTTTGTCCTCAGGCATATCCATCCGATCTCCAAGTTCTTCCGGAGTTGGCTCTCTGCCCATTTCCTGAAGCATTTGTCGAGAGATGCGATTTAATTTATTGATCGTTTCTATCATGTGTACTGGAATTCGGATAGTTCTAGCTTGATCCGCTATTGAGCGTGTTATAGCTTGACGGATCCACCAAGTGGCATAAGTTGAAAACTTATAGCCTCGACGGTATTCGAATTTATCGACCGCCTTCATTAGCCCTATATTGCCTTCTTGAATCAGATCAAGAAATTGTAGCCCACGGTTTGTGTATTTCTTGGCAATAGAAATGACTAGTCTGAGATTCGCCTCTACCATTTCTTTTTTGGCTCTTCGCGCGCGAGCCTCTCCCATAGACATAGCGCGATTTATCTCTTTGATCTCTGTTACAGATAATCCGGACGACAGCTCAGCATTTAAAATCCGTTTCTGTAATCGTTGTATCTCCTCTTTTCTATCTGATAATTTTGAACCGAACTCTTTTCTCCGAGAGAGTTTTGCGATCCACTTCAAATCACTTTCAGAGCCTACAAAGCTTTCAATAAAGATTTTGCGCGGCATTCCCGTCTCTTTTAGGGCTATGCGCATTATTTCTCTTTCGGGTTTACGGATTTGGGCTAAGACTTTTCGCGCATCATCCACTATGGGATCAAAAACTCTAGGGGTTAGTTTGAGGAATTTGAATAAATTACTTAGCTTATGCAGTTCCGTAAGGCTAGTTTTATGCGAGCGACCCTTTGTCTCGATAGCTTTTAAAACTCTATTATGTTGCCGCTTGATAGCGGAAAAACGTTTTTTGGCTTCAACGGGATCTGGTCCCGTTTCAGTTTCATCTTCATTGTCTTCAGAGCTTTCCGCCGCCGCGAGGGTTGCTTCAGCGATTTCTGCTGCTGAGGGTACATTATCCGTAGGATCTAAATATCCCGTCATGATGTCAGATAGTTTCCTCTCTTTTTTTGAAACCAAAGCATATTCTTCAAGAATATAACCAACTGTTCCTGGGAAAAGTGCGACTGCTGCCATTAACTCTCTGATACCTTCTTCTATTCTCTTGGCTATTACTATTTCACCCTCTCTAGTAAGAAGTTCTACAGTTCCCATTTCTCTCATGTACATACGAACTGGATCTGTTGTTCTTCCAGCTTCATTTTCTACCGCTGCTAAAGCCGCCGCCGCTTCAGCAGCCGCTAATTCATCAGCGGAGCTGTCTCCACCAGCAAGCAGCAATTCGTCGGCATCTGGAGCATGCTCAAATACCTTAATCCCCATATCGTTGATCATTTGAATGATATCTTCTACCTGATCGGGATCT
>CABYJX010000019.1 GCA_902519405.1 uncultured Gammaproteobacteria bacterium | reverse complement strand
TGGCTGTAGTGACAGGGGGAGCTAGTGGTATTGGCTATTCCCTCGTTAAAGAATTACTGATTGCCGGTGCGCGGGTTGTTATCGGAGATGTCGAACAAGAGGCGCTTGATAAAGCACTGGATGAGTTGAATGGGAAGGGTGAAGTTTCTGGTTTAATCACTGATGTCTCAGATTTAGCGTCGGTTAAGGCCCTCGCTGATTTTGTGTATGAGAAGTATGGAGTATGCCACCTGCTTTTTAATAATGCTGGAGTCGCAGCACCTTCGGCGAATGTCTGGGAAACCACACCCAATGATTGGTTATGGGTTCATAGTGTTAATATCATGGGAGTAGTCTACGGCATTCAAACATTTGTCCCCAGAATGATTGATGGTGGTGAGGAAGGTTTTATTATAAACACTTCTTCCGGTGATGGGGGTGTCTCGCCATTGCCCTATCAGTCAGTTTATGCTTCGAGCAAGGCAGCGGTTTCCTGTATCACAGAGTGTTTGTCGGCGCAGTTGCAAAGTGCGGGCACAAACATGGGGGCGGCTATTTTTTATCCATCTGGAGGCCTACTTGATACTGGTATTTGGACGACGGATCGAAATCGTCCTAGTGATCTGGCTAGAGAAAAACCATCAGATCCGGTACCAACTGTTGCTGATTTTAAGGTTGCTGCTGAAGCGGCAGGAATGAAGTTGGAATTCCAGGATCTCGATGAGCTTGCTCGTTTTTGTTTGGACGGTGTTCGAGAAAAGCGATTTATTATTATGATAGGTGTTGAGGATGCTGAAAAAACGCTATCTGATCGAGCTTCTCGTATTGGACGGACAGAATTACCGATAGATCAAGCAGAAATTCCCATGCTTTGATGTTTTTGGATTTTCTACTCTTTTATCGCTTTTCATGAAGTTTAACTTCTAAGTTGGTGTAGCCCTTTACGAAAGTGGAGGGTGTTCTCAAGGGTTCGCCAATTACTTCAATTCGGTCGAAACGCCTCAAAATTTCTTCCCAAAGGACTTGAAGCTGCATTTCCGCTAGTCGATTCCCCATGCACCGATGAATTCCAAAGCCGAAAGACAAGTGTTTTCTGACGTTTTTTCGGTCAATACAGTACATGTCAGGGGTATCAAAGAATCTCTCGTCTCGATTTCCAGAGACATACCACATCACGACTTTATCACCTGCCTTGATATGTTTCCCATTCAAAACGGTATCGGTTATGGCCAGTCGGCGCATATGTGCCAAAGGGGTTTGCCAGCGAATTGTTTCTGAGACCATACTAGGGATAAGATTTCGATCACTTTTCAGTTTTTCAAGTTCACTAGGATTTTGATGCAACGTTAAGATGCTGGCGGTCATAGTGCTTCTAGTAGTATCGTTTCCACCGACTATAAGCAGTATTAAATTTCCCAAATATTCCATAGGTGCCATATTTTGAGTGGCTGCTCCATGGACTAGCATCGATATAAAATCATTGGCAGGTGCTTTCCGAGAACGCTCATCCCACAGTTGGGTAAAATACTTAAGACATTCAAGTAATTCGGTTTGACGTTCCTCTTCAGTTTCAATTAATCCCAGACCGGGTGCTGCTGTGGCCACATCTGACCAGCGTGTCAGTTTGCTACGATCTTCAAATGGGAAGTCAAATAGCGTGGCCAGCATTCGTGTAGTTAGCTCAATAGATACAGTCTCAACCCAATCAAAAGATCCTCGACTAGGAAGATTATCTAAAACCTCACAGGTTCGTTGTCTTATTATTGGTTCAAAATGACGTAAATTTTTTGCATCGACAGCAGGAGAGACAATTTTTCGCTGTTCGTCGTGCTTAGGCTGGTCCATAGCAATAAACATTGGGAGAGCGAAGTCTTCTTGAGGATCACTGATGACTATGGCTGGCTCTGAGGAAAATACGTTATGGTTTGTATCAACTTCCATAATATCGTGATACCGGGTGATTGACCAATATGGACCGAATTCACTCTCAGCACAATAGTGAATTGGATCCTCATCCCGTAGACGCTTGAACCAATCCCAATGCTTATCTGACTGAAATAAATATGGATTGGCGACATTTATTTTCGATAGAGGAATACTAAAGGGATCCAGATTTACAGAGTCTACACCACCCATTTTTGGATTTTCACCCCCTTTCGTAGTAGCTTATTTGCCGATTTTAGATTAGATTCTTTGTGCCAGCTAGTATGGGCAATGTTATTTTTTGAGCTAGATGAAGAAAAAACTTCATCGCTTTCCTGGTCTGGTTCGTATAGGTGTAATAATACAGTTTATCTGAGATGTGCGAAAAGACCGAAATTGAGTTAAAGTGTCATTAGAGGAGATAGAAGAAAGGATTTTGACCATGAATGCTTCCTTGGATTCAGCAGTTAGCGAAAAAAAACTTAACGCAAAAAAGATGCATGATTATATTTCTGAACACTTAGGTGTATTCAGACATAATGCCGTTAAAGCGCGTGAAATGAGAAAAGTACCGCAGGAAAATATCGATATTTTAAAAGAAGCGGGTTTTTTTCTAGCCTTACAACCTAAACAATGGAACGGCTATGAGCTAGATCCCCAAGATTTTTTCAGGACGCAAATGCTAATAGCCGAAGCATGTATGTCTACGGCTTGGGCCGGAGGTATCATTGCAGTCCACCCTTTCCAATTAGCATTAATGGACCCACGCGCACAGGAAGCAGTATGGACCCAAAACATCCATGCTCGAATTTCATCTTCGTACGCGCCCATGGGTAAAGTAGAAGCAGTTGATGGGGGCTTTAGATTTAGTGGCAGATGGGGGTGGAGCAGCGGATCTGATCACTGTGAGTGGGTATTTTTAGGAGGTATCTGTCCTGGTGAGGGTTATCGAACATTTTTATTGCCAAGTGAGGATTATGCGATTGTAGACACATGGAATGCAATGGGACTCCAGGGGACTGGATCTAATGATATTGTGGTAGAGGATGTTTTCGTCCCAGACTATATGACGCATAAAGCGGAGGACGGCTTCTTGCTTACTAACCCGGGAATCACACCGGAAAGCGCCTCAATTTATAGAATACCTTGGGCACAATGGTTCATTAGAGTGGTATCTACTCCTGCTATAGGTGCATGCAAGGAGGCACTTTCTCTTTACAAGGACTTGATTTTAGCAAAGGCGAGTGGGGATCTTTCGAAGCTCTCTGGAGATACGAGCACGCAGGAAAGAGTGGCGGCCTCGATAAACGATATTGATGAAATGGAGACCATTATGTTTCGTAATTTTGATAGAATGGTGTCTCTAGTGAATGCTGGTGAAGAGGTACCACTCGAAGAGAGAATAAAGTATCGGTATCAGGCTTCGTTAGTTATTGATAGGAGTATGGATGTGGTGGATAGACTATTTTCTTCTGCTGGGGGGAGCTCAGTATTTGACGGGAGTGACATTCAACAGCGATTTTTAGATATTCACACGGCGCGAGCTCATGTAGCAAATAATCCGACTACGTTTGGGAGAAATCTTGGTTCCACCTCACTTGGAACTGAAAATACGGACTTCTTTGTCTAGCCGTGTAACAGATTGATTTGCGGGTTAACTTGATCTTAATTCTGGCAAAGAACGTCTTTCGAGAGAGAGGTAACGAGTGTCTCAGCAGAATCTTCAATTAGGGAAGACGCGTAATTCCCCAGATTACCTCAAAAATTGTCGTTAACTGGCTAGGGTATCTTGGTCTAGTCCCATTTTTTGTTCTTTCATTTGGATCCTGGTGGTTTAGCGAAGCAACAGCAAAGTTAGCGAGTCAAGGATTCCTATTATACTCTTTAGGCATACTCTGTTTTCTAGCTGGAGCCTTGTGGGGAGTAACCTTATCTCTTCCGCAATCAGTCAGATCCGGAAGGTTAATAGTCAGTAATATTTTTGCTCTTTTTGCAATTTTAAGCGTTTGGACGGTAAACATTTTGGAAGCCTCTTGTCTTCTGATGCTGAGCTATTTTTGTCTTTATCGCTATGAAGCTTCAAAATGTGAATCTCTAATTTGGTATATTGAGCTTCGAGCCAAGCTGACCCTCGGCGTTCTAATAAGTCACGGTTTCTTTGTCGGTTCGCTCATAATGCAGTGAATTGTATTATCCTTAAGGGATTGCAGAGATTCCATAAAATTAAAAAAATATTTAAAGTTGGAGGTATGATGTTTAACGCGATAAAAGTAAAGAAACCAGGAGGGCTTGATAACCTATGTGTCGAGACTATTGATCCAACAAAACCTGACGAGCACGAGATTCAGGTAGAAATCAAGGCGAGCTCACTTAATTTCCATGACTATCTGGTAGCAGTTGGTTTGTTACCGGTAGATGAAGGGAGGATACTATTGTCTGATGGAGCTGGAATCGTGTCTGAAGTCGGATCCCGTGTCCAATCCTTCAAGAAAGGAGATAGGGTCCTAGGCTATTTTTTTCCAAGATGGGATGATGGATCCCCTAGTATTAAAAAAATTGATGGAATTCCTGGCGATAATATTGATGGCTTTGCAGCCCAGGTGGTCACTATGCCGGCGTCAGCATTTGGATCCATGCCTACTAATCTTGATTTTCTTCCTGCCTCAACATTGCCCTGTGCGGGCTTGACAGCATGGCGAGCCATGATGGTTGATGCACATCTTAGGCCCGGAGATTGGGTTTTAACACAAGGTACAGGCGGGGTCTCTATTTTTGCCATTCAATTCGCAAAGATGATCGGGTCTAAAGTGGTAGCAACATCCTCTTCCAAAGCGAAAATGGATCGTCTCAAAGCTTTAGGTGCCGATGAGGTAATCAATTATCGCGAAGATTCAAATTGGGGAGATACGGTCAATGAGTTGACAGATGGTAAAGGAGTCAACTTAGTCGTGGAAGTAGGGGGCTCAGGAACAATAGGTCAATCAGTTCGAGCAGTTTGTGTAGGCGGGACAATAAGTATGATCGGAGTATTATCAGGATTTTCCGGGGAGGTCCCTCTTGCTGAACTATTTCAAAAGAATGCCCGAATTGTGGGAATAACAGTCGGATCAAAGCAGGATCAAAAGGATATGATTGCCGCTGTGGAAGCTAACAGTTTAGATCCCGTTATGGATAAGTCCTTTCATTTAGAGGATCTAGCGGAAGCCTTTAAATTTCAAGAATCACAGAAACACTTTGGGAAAATAGGTATTCTTATGGAGTAGTCCATGCGTTCTTGAGAGTTACTCTTCAAAAGCAAAAACATCTTCGAGCGTCAGCACGGTCTATTACTTTAAGATTGATTCGATTGCGCTCGTCAACTTTCTGCTGTCTGGTGATGTATTGCTTCCATACCTTACAGCAATGTTCCCGTCTCTTCCTACTAGATATTTATTAAAATTCCAAGAAGGACTACCCACCTGCTCCGATAATTCGGCGAAAATTTTGTTCGCATTTTTTCCTCGTACCGAGCTTTGGGCGATCATAGTGAAAGTCACGCCAAAATTTACATAACATATTTCCGCAGCTTCCGCCTCTGAGTCGGCACCTTGCCAGAAGTCGTTACTGGCAAACCCGATTACGGCAAGACCCGCCTTATAGTACTCCTTATGAATTTTTTCCAACCCTTTCAGTTGTTTGGTGAAGCCACAATGACTAGCTGTGTTAACAATAAGCATCGGTCTACCCCAATAGTCTTCACAGAAATTTACCGTTTCGGAGGAGTGTAATTTACGCATGCTCGTATCCATCCATTCTGGGCATGCCGCGAATGCATTTACGCTTAGTAATAAAGTGATAAAAGCAAAAAGTTTCATATTTATTTTCTCTATTTAAATGTCAAGGAGTAAGTTCCAGTACGTCACCAGTTACTTTCGACCATCTTTCCGCGGACATAGGGAAAGCTGGAGAATAAAATTCGACAAAAGAAATACCACTGCAAGCACAACGAGTCAAAGTACCTCAATAAGACATCGCGAGCACGTCACAGTCGCTTTCGGCGAACTGATGGTGGACAAATCCCCCATAGCTGCTTCAAATCGTTTTCCAAAATCCCTCCAAATACTATTGTTGTGCCCGCTAATTTTTATAGGTAACTGTTCTAAGATTGCTACTAAAGGTGATACCTTGGGTACAACATAGTCAATAGTATAGTCTTCAAGCTGTGCTGTTTTTGCCGCAAATTCGATGGCTTTGCTCATCCCACCGATGCTATCTATAAGCCCGATCTCAAGAGCCTTTGGTGCCAGCCAGACTCGACCGCCAGCGATTGATTTAATATAACCCTTATCTTTGCCACGACTTTCCGCAACTAATGATACGAAGTGCTGGTAGGCCCCACCAGCCCACTTGCTGAAAATCACATCTAGTTTTTCATTAATAGGCAGGGCAGGATTCCATCCCGCGTGCTCACCAGTTTGTACTCCGTCAAAGTTGATGCCAGCCCAGTCGAAAACATTTTCCAGTGTTGGAATAGTGACGGCCACTCCAATAGAGCCAGTTATAGTGTGTGGTTCAGCAAAAATTGTATCTGCTGGCGTTGAAACCCAAATACCTCCTGATGCTGCGACATCGCCCATCGAGACGATAACAGGCAGTCCCCTGAGTTTGGCGGCCTCTAATTCGTCTCGAATTAAATCGCTACCGATTATAGATCCGCCTGGACTATTAACTCTAACAACTAATGCCCTAGTAGAGTCTTTCTCATAAGCAGCGCGAATTAAAGGTGCAATATCTTCAGCGCCCGCTACCCCTGGACCTGCTGGGCCCGGCATGATGCCGCCCTGCACAAAAACGACAGCAATAGCATCCTCAACTATTTTATCTCCCGTAGGTATTTGGTTGGCATATGCTTTCCAACCAATATGAGGATAGGTTTCACGGGTTCCAATTTCAGAGGAAGACGAGCCAAACTTATCCATCATGAAACTTCGAAGTTCCGGATATGTTTTTAGCTGATCTATCAAGCCCATTTTAAGAGCAAAAGATAGTCCGCTATAATCTGCTTCATTTATCATCGGGACAGCGTAATCGTCGGCTACTAATTGGAGAATTGAAGAATCAATTTTTCTCGCGGAAGCGACTCTATTTTTAATATCGTTCCAAATAGGCTTAATGATTTGGGTGGTTTGCTCACGATCGGGTTCAGACATATCGCTTCTAGTGAAGCCCTCGACCGCGGACTTATAATCTCCTTGACTATAATTGTGAATGGTAATTCGTAAATTCTTAAGCAATTCTTTGTTATAGTCGCGGTACCCTCCTAAACCGCTGATAGCGATTGCACCAGATGGGTGGACTATTAATTCGTCGGCATGCATAGCCATCAGGTAAGAACCAATACCCAAGACCTCGCTATATGCAATTACAGGTTTATCAGAGTTCTTAAAAGCAGCAATCTGCTCAGATACAGTTATTGCAGTACTAATGCCAGCAAAAGATGCATTACTAAAATCAATCAATATACCAGATAGTCGATCGTCCTTGGCAGCATATTCAATAAGTTCCAGTAGATCTCTAGTTTGAATCTGCTCTTCTTCAGGGAAGGAGAAAGGAAAGCTGAAATCGTCAGGATATACCTCTTGGTCGATTATAATTCCTGAGGGATCGAGAATTAAGACCTTACCCGTCGGATCTATGGGCTCTGGCATTTGGCTTATTAGTGCGCCCACTCCAACGACGACGTAGAGAAGCACTAAGATGGTAAGAAAGTTAACGGTCCATTTTCTCAGCGTGGCCAGAATTTGGTTGATCTTGGCGAATAGTTTTTTCATCTAATATATCTCTGGAATGTCTAATATGTTCCTATTATAAAGCTAACTTGATATTTATTTGAGGGCTTGCCTATGTTTATAGATAGAAATAATTACCGCAATGCTCGTTTTCTGCGTACTCTTGGCTTATACGTTGGTTTGATCATCGTTAGCTCTTATTCAGGCGTAAATTTATCGGAGGTGGAACTAATTCCATCTGAGATTAATGAAAAGAGCGTAAAGCATGCGATATTACTTCGTGATAGAGCTTTGAGAAAAAATGAGGCATTTTCTCTAGTAGAATCACTGACAACACAGATCGGTCCTAGACTTGCTGGCACCTCAGCAGAGGCTAGAGCAAGAGAATGGGCAGTTAAACAGCTTTCCAATATGGGGTTTGATTCGGTTATTGTCGAACCTTTCCAGATTGAAGCCTGGGTTCGCGGCCGAGAAGACGCAATACTGACAAAGCCTTCTGGGCAAAGACTGGCAGTTACAGCACTTGGTGGATCTGTATCTACTCCAGAGGCTGGTTTGGAGGCGGAGGTGATCGTTTTTAAATCCTTAGCAGATTTAGAGTCGGTTCCAGATAATAGCTTACAAGGGAAAATTGTCTATGTGGGGCATACGATGAGGCCCACCCAGGATGGCTCCTCTTATGGTGCGTTTGTTCCTCTTCGACGTCTCGGACCAAGCATAGCGGCTACCAAGGGAGCCAACGGAATAGTTATACGCTCTATTGGCACTGGATATCATCGAAATCCACATACAGGTCAATTGACTTATGCTGAGGGGGTAAGAAAAATACCAGCTGGAGCACTCTCAAACCCAGATGCTGATCAAATTGAGAGACTTTGGGAGAGAAATATTCCGATGCGTATGCGGTTAGTTTTGGTGTCTCAAACTATTGAGACGGCAGAGAGTGGTAATGTGATTGCCGAAATTCAGGGGCATGAAGTGCCTTGGGAACTGGTCGTTATCGGTGCACATCTGGATAGTTGGGATCTGGGTACAGGGGCTATTGATGATGGAGCGGGTATCGGAATCACTATGGCAGCAGCGAAGTTAATCTTAGACGGAGGACGTCGTCCGCGAAGGACAATTCGGCTGGTTTTATGGGGTGCCGAGGAACAAGGGATCCATGGAGGAAAGGCTTATTTAGAGAGACATCGCGGTGAGCTTCGAAATCATATATTAGCCAGCGAGAGCGATTTTGGTGCGGGGTTTATTTGGCAACTGACCTCAAACGTCTCGTCTGAAGGACAACCTACAATCGATTTGATTGGTGCTCTGCTCAATCCTTTGGGTATTGTTCAGGGAGGCAAGGCAGTTTCCGTCGTTGGACCTGACTTGCATCCGATGATAAACGAGGGATTACCCTCGTTTAGTTTTCGACAAGACGGGACGCGCTATTTTGATGTGCACCATACAGCTAATGATACTCTGGATAAGATCGAGCCCAAAGCACTAGATCAAAATGTAGCGGCCTATGCTGTTTTTGCCTGGTTGATTGCGGAGACTACTGCTGATTTTTGGAAGGTGACTGAACCCAACAAGTGATCCAGTCAGCGCTCCCTGTTATCTATTTTAAGGAATAGCTAATGTTTAGATTAAGCCGATCTGAGCGGCCTAGCTGAATACCGTTATAGTGCTCATCAATTAATTCTTCCCACTCGATTCCAATTCGTATTCCAGCAAATGAACCATTTTGCACTGCAAAATTTGCTCCAATTCCAAATGTTGTAAACTCTCCGCCATAATTATCTGTATGGTCTGACGGGCTAGTAGCCATAAAGTTTGGATAAGCACCATCAATTCTAGAGCTATCAGAATAATTGATTCGAGAGGACAAACTCATCCAAGCCCTTAGTCTCCATGCCGCCCATGCGCTAACTTGGAATACGTCTCCCAAAGAATAACCAGACTCATTGCGCCCTTCTAAGGCTGTCCTATATTGCAATTGTCCGCCCCAGCTTAATCGTCCAGAATAACCCGTGTGCGTGATGCTGGGGAGAAAATCCCATGTGCCTGAACCCAGTTGCATGTCGTAATGGGTAAGTTTTCCCCGAGAGTTTTTCTTTGTGACTGAACCGGTGGGTGCGCTTAACCCAAGACTTATATGTGTTTGGTTAGTGTCGCTATTTTGAACTCGATATAGCGCGCTGATGATTGTGTCGCCTAAGCCGGACGTGCCATGGGAATGATACATGCCCATATCCATATCCATATCCATATCCATATCCATATCCATATCCATATCCATGCCCATGCCCATATGCATGGTCATATTCATATCCATAGTCATATACATCGGCATGAGCATTAGAGTCAAATCGTCGTTTACCGCGTACATAATATCCAGCATATGCATTTCCATTGTCATTTCGCTAGCTGTCATCTGATACCCAGAGTTAACGACCGAGGCGAGAGATATTTTTTTTGATCCTGAGTAGTATTGTTCGTACTTTTCCGATGAGAAGCGATATCCGATCATCCACTCACCTTTTTTGTGCATGTGATCACCCATTATTCCACTGGGAGCGTGAGATTCTGGGCGAAAGGTTGGCATATCATGTGCTGCTACTAAACAGGAGAGCAGCCACAAGGTAAGCACCACAAAAAGCTTTATCGAGGTCATTTTTTTCTCCAAAACTTGTGGAAATCATTTATCTAAAAATGATTTCGAAAAAAAGATTGTTGAATTAGATAGTCTTGGAGAGTTTAGGTGGTGATCGAATAGAGGGTCTCGCCCACAGTTTATTAAGGTAGGGTTTATAAGCAGATGCTGACGAGTTAGGAATACTCGCTGGTTCAGTAAGTTTAGAATAGGCTTTCTCTAGGTAAGCAACCGAAAGATTTGTTAATGAGCACAGACCGGCTTTTCCAGAGGCGCTATCTTTCTCGGTCATCGAATTTACTTCATCTAACTCATGAACACTGTGATGATGGTGAGATCTGGAAATTTCCGCGTATCGCTCGTCAACTAGGACTTTTGAAAGTGCAGCACTACGAGCATCTGAGGGACATAGGTGAAACGGTGTGCCATTGCTGATCTGGTCAGCCATATAACCAATGGGGATGATAGCTCTGGTGCAAATGAATGCAACTAGAGCATTAGTAACAGCAATCTTGAAAAAAGGGCTATCGGAAGTGGTCTTAGATCTAAATTTACTCAGGAAAGCCACTTTCTTATTCGTCATAGAATTCATTCAAAATCTCTATTACTTAGAGAGTAGACAGATCAATAACAAATCTATACCGCACATCTTTGTTTTTCATTCTTTCCCACGCTTCATTGACATAGTCTATTGGGATAACCTCGGTTTCTGCGGTGATACCATGCTTTGCGCAAAAATCTAACATTTGTTGGGTCATTTCTATCCCCGCGATCATAGATCCTGTAATAGATTTGTCACCGAACACTAGAGCCGGAGCAAAAAGCTCGAGGGGTTTTGCCGGGGCACCGACCAGTGACATAACACCATCCCGTTTAAGCATATGAAGGAATGGATTTGGATCATGCTTTTCGGATATTGTATTAATTATCAGATCAAGGCTTCCAGTGGCGGCAGAAAGAGCATCAGGATCCGTAGTAACGATAACATTATCTGCTCCTAAGACTTTAGCATCCTGTGCCTTGCTTGAGCTGCTGGTCAACATAGTGACGTGTGCACCCATAGCTTTAGCAAATTTTACTGCCAAATGTCCCAAACCTCCAAGCCCTAGGATACCTACACTCTTATCAGGTCCGGCTTCGTGACGAACAAGTGGTGCGTAAACTGTGATTCCTCCGCATAACAATGGAGCCGCCTTGGCAGCATCTAAATCAGGGGATATTCTTACTGCGTAACGATGGTCAACTACATAGTTTGAACTATAGCCTCCACATGTATATTCATCGTATTTATCTTTTGCGTTAAAACTCATAGTCCAGCCAGACTCACAATAATGCTCGTCTCCGGACTCGCAGGAATTACAATGCCTACAGGAATCTACTATACAGCCAATACCAACAATATCACCGACTTTATATCTGGTTACATCACGACCAATTTCGGCGACTCGACCGATGATTTCATGACCAGGAACCAGGGGGTAATTTGCATTTCCTAATTCATTACTGGCTACTAGTAAATCAGAGTGACAAATCCCGCAATACATGATGTCTACCAGCATGTCGACGTCACCTACGTCACGTCTATTGAACTCGTAGGGTTCCAGTTTCCCACCAGCTTCGGTCAACACATAACCACGGGAAGATATGGGCAAAATTTAGCACTCCAAAACAACATTTCTCTGAAGAGTTTAGCAAATTTAGTTTGAAATGCGGAATATCTTTCGCATTTAAGTGCATCAGGTTTTTATCGTGCTTTATTTGGAGTGCTCCTAATTTTACTATCTGTTACTGTCTTAGGCACAGCGAGTGACTGACTATTTAAAACTAAGACCTGTTAAGCTAAGAATGGAGCCACTCAAAAAGATTTGAGACTCCAAATCCGTATTTACCACTCCATTTGCAAATTGCTTTTCTAGTCTTTTCCAAAAACAGTCATTGCCACTAACTCATCTCTTTGATCCGGAGTGAGTGTTTGATAAATCAACGCGCGCACAGAGATTTTGGCATATTCGAGCTCCCCCATAACTTTACCTAATTGGAGAGATAGATTTTGTGCATTAGTGTCGCTAAAATTAGGAATTAGTTCGGTAAGTTCGATCTTTAGTTGGCGTAGCTGGTCTCTTTTTTCCTCGGTATTTTCTCTATGAGTAGCCAGTACCAGTTTTATTTCCTCCCGTTGTTCTTCGGAGAGGCTTAGTTTGCGCAAGGGTTTAAGGAAGGACATGATTTCTTTGGGTCTGTGATTTATTCTGTCCATGCCTCTCTGATCCCATTTTGAACTGTTGGCATTCTCGGCATGTGCGGTTGGTGTGAGTGATAGAACAAAAAATAGTGCTAAGATCATCGGAAGAAAGATCGTCTTATTAGTGGGGATTGTTATGCTCATAATATTTTCTCCGCTGTATTTGGTTAATGACAATTTTTAAGTTACTTTGTAAGTCTAAGTCCTGACAATAGAAGATTAAGTTCAGATGCAAATTTGGACTACTAAAGGTTTGTAAGAAAAAGTAAAGAATTGTTAGATATTAGACTAACGGGATTCGCAGGATGTAAAGCTTTGTAAAGTCAGGTGTCTATCAATGGCCGCTGTGCAACACTTTTACTCTTTTGTGGAAATAGAATGTCAAAGATACTTTTAGTCGATGATGACATCGAGCTATGCGAGTTACTCGACCAACTACTCAGACAGGAGCAATTTGATCCATACTTTCTCTATCGTGGGGACGAAGCACTTGAAGTGATCCGTTCCTCAAACTATGAGTTAGTAGTTCTGGATATAATGTTGCCCGGTAAAAGCGGACTGGAACTTCTTCGAGAAATTAGAGTCGAGAGTATGATTCCGATCTTAATGCTCACGGCGAGAGGAGAAGATTCCGATCGAATTCTTGGGCTGGAACTGGGGGCTGATGATTATCTTCCGAAGCCCTTTAATCCTAGAGAATTATCGGCGAGGTTAAGGGCCATTCTGCGGAGAGTTTCTATTGATGACGGAGATGACAATGAACTTGAGGTAGGACCTATTCGCCTCTCAAAGCAATCTCGTCGTGTCCTTCTCAAAGGATCAGAACTTACCCTGACAGGAGCAGAGTTCGCTATTTTAGCAGCTCTAATAGATGATTCTGGGGCGGCAGTCAGTAAAGAAACCCTCTGCTTAAAAGCGCTGAATCGACCCTTGCAAGCATTTGATAGAAGCGTCGATGTCCATGTTAGCAATTTGCGAAAAAAATTGGCCGCAGGTGGTGGACAAAATCTCATTCTAAGTGTGAGAGGTCGAGGTTATCAGTTTGCTAGCTAACAAGATTAAGACCTAAGAAAATGCATGTAGGCCTTTTCACTAAACTCTTCCTTTCTTTCTGGGTAGTAACCTTAGTTGCTATGGCCGGCTGGAAACTAAGCTTTGAATCCTTCGAAAATTCAAATCTCATTAGTAACGAGGTCGCGTCGGGCGGGTCTTATCTTCCGTCTAGAGAGATCGCAGGAATACTATTTCGACTAGAGCGTGGCTCAATAAAAAATATGGAGCGTTTTTTAGAGGGCGTTAGACGGCGTGGAGTTGATCTAAGGTTATTAGCTCTAGATGGTTCTAGCATGGATAAAGCCAGCATCCCCACAGAGTTATCTTTACTTGTACAGACAAAAAAGCAACTAGTTGATGGTGTAATTGTAGAAACAGGCCCGGGTGAACGTTTCGCAGTTTATAGCCTCATTAGACGAGACCTCGGGCCTTTTGCCGCAGCAATTAGAATTGGTAACTCGGCGGAACGTATGCGAGCAAATCCATCCAGTCGTTTTTTCATCGCTGTTTTAATTAGCGGGGTTCTCTGTTTTTTTCTGACATGGTTGTTCACCAGGCGCTTATCCTCGCTCAGGACAGCCTCTAGTCAATTGGCTCAGGGACATTTGGATACTAAAATAGAGCCCGCTGCATATTTTTATGATGAACTTGATGCTGTAGGTGAAGATCTAAATGCGATGGCGAAAAGGCTCAAGGGGCGTATTGATTCGCAGCGACGATTTTTAGCCGACGTTTCGCACGAACTTCGTTCTCCTCTCGCAAGGATTCAAATTGCCTTGGCATTAGCAGAAAATTCTACGGCAGAGAGGCGAGATAATCTCATTAGAATACGATTAGAAGCAGAACGCTTGGACGAAATGATAGGACAGTTAATTGCTAGTCAGCGTGATATTGGTCGGTTACAAGAGAAAACAAACTTAACACAAATTGCAGAGGCGCTACTTTTTGACGCAGAGATTGAGGCAGAAGATAAGGGAATCTGTCTGTCGCTAGAGGCGGTCGGAGAGCCATGTTATGTAATGTCAGATAGAACTTTGCTAAATGGAGCTTTAGAAAACGTTTTTCGAAATGCTATAACGCATTCCCCACGCGAGGGACTAATAAAAGTTAAAATTCAAACTATCTCAAAGGATACCGCAAATATCTCAATTTTTGATCAAGGCCCGGGGGTTCCTGAAGCAGATTTGGACCGAATTTTTGATCCATTTTTTCGCGTTGAACACGCCAGAGATCGCGATACTGGTGGGACGGGATTAGGTCTCGCAATTGCAAAACGTACAGTCGACCAACATGGTGGTGAGATCATCGCCAAAAATATGGAGGGAGGGTTTTGTGTTCAGATAGAGCTACCTCTCTTTTCTAGCTAGTTGCCTCTTCGTCAGTAATTACTCTGCGCTACGATAAAAATAAAGATAATCGACATTTTTCTCCAAAGAGATGCTAAATCAGCACCAAGACGCAGTTCACAGTGAGTATTATCAGTGCGAGCGTTGACAAGAAGAACAGAAGAAATCTGACGGGGACAAAGTTAGTAGTTGCATGAACGATAGTATGTGCGATACGCAGACCTGTATACGCCCAAGCTAATTGGATATCTAGGGTGGTAGCGCCGCTAGTTATTGACAGCAGAACTAGTACTGCGTAAAAAACAGTCGGCTGTTCATGCAAATGCGAGTAGTTATGAGCTTTCCAATTTACTGAGTCTGGTAAAAGCGGTTCCAGATCAATACCCCGTCTACCTCCGGGTCGAGGTTCAGCGAGATTTATCCCTGCCTTTTTCATCGCAGGGAGTCTAACGAGCACCATCCAAAGAAGTACGATAAGTGACCATAATGCTAACACTGCAGCAGGTAATAAAATGCTTAGATTCATGACTTAGTTACCTTCTTATGATGAATGTCAAAAGACCCAGCGAATTGTGTATTAGCTCACGCCATAATGAAAGCAATACAGGTGAATAATACTGACAAAAACAGGACTCTGCCAATTCAGACAGCAATGTCTTAGTAACATTTAGTAAATAAAATCTTGGCATTAGTTAACAAATAGAGACTATAGTCAGTTACTATTTCTGATTTAGAAATGGTTCTTGTTATAAACTGTCATCAATGCGGTATAACTTGCCGCAGGTTTGGATGAGAAAAGAGACTCACTCATTAGTCTCTTTTCTCTATACGACTAAGCTTAATTTAGCTCTTTTATTTTATCATTGTAATGAGCTTAACGATTGTTTGGGTACTATTACAATTGATATTAGATGCAGTGGATTTGCAAATAAAGCGTAGTTAAATACTTTAATGAAGATAGATAATTATATCGAGGGTTATCAAATGAATAGACTAGCTTATTTGATTTTTGCTATGTGTATAGCCATTGTCGGATGCGATATGGATAATAAGTCAGCTTCAGAGGAAGAAATGTCTAGCGAAGGCTCAGCAGTAGAAGCCCCAGCTATTGACGTTAGTGCTGATGAAGGAGTTGAAGGAGTTGCCGAAGACGTCGAAGAGGCAGTAGAAGAGGCGGTAGAAGAGGCGATAGAAGCGGTAGAGGAGGCGGTAGAAGCAGCGGAGGAGGTTATCGAAGATGCAGCTGCGCCGGTAGAAGCTCAGGAAGGTGGTATCAGCGTAGGTAGCTCAATCTAAAAAGAAGGCTGCTTTTTGATTTGTCCTGATTCAGCAAAATGCGCCCTCGTAGCTCAGCTGAATAGAGCACCCGCCTCCTAAGCGGGGGGTCGCAGGTTTGAATCCTGCCGAGGGCGCCATATCATTTTTTTTTAAGTAAGGTTAAAAAGTTCATAGGTGTAAAATGAAAATTTTTATCGCTTTTATCCTGTTAGCAGTACCGTTTTCCATATCAGCTCAGACTTTCTTCTGCGCATATGAGGGAACTGATGGTCAGGAGGGAAGACTTCAGGCAAAAATAGTTGTAACTGACGCTGAAGTAGAACTGGTCAGAGACAGGGGAGATAGCTTCATCTACACCACTCTTTTCAATAAGAAGAGATTGGTAATAGCGGCTAGGCCAGTATATGACAAGAAACAGGGCCGCCTTTTTAATCCCGGTGTTGACACTCTGACTCTAATTATTCCTAGTCCTGGCCAAACAAGAAAAGGGGTTCGTACTCAAATTAAGCTGGCAAGAGTAATACAGGGGCTTCCAGATAGTTCCTCACTAGGAACGTGTATGTAATAAGTTTTGAACAGCGAGATATTGCATTTTTAATATTGTCAATATCAGGTTGTGAAAAACAGAAAATCTAAAGGTCTTGATATATGGCCGTTACGGTAGAAATAGAGTCGCCTAGGCAGAAAGTTGTTAATGAGATGTTCTGCAGATTAGATCAATATCTTAGTGAATTGTATCCCCCAGAGAGTAATCATCTTTTGAATATTGAAAAACTTTCCTGTTCAAACACTATTTTCTGTGTTGCTCGATATAACGACATTGCATTGGGTTGTGGTGCGGCACTTTTAAAATTTGAGGAAGAAAAGTCGTATGCAGAAATTAAGAGAATGTATGTTCATGAGGAATATCGTGGAGACGGTATTGGTGCGAAGATACTGAGATTCTTACATAAAAAAATAGCATATCGGGGAATCAGTATCGCCAGATTGGAAACAGGATTCTCTCAATTCAATGCAATTAAATTGTATGAAAAATCGGGTTATTATCGTATCCCTCCATTCGGTGAGTACCAACTCGATCCTCTCAGCTTGTTCTTTGAAAAAAAAATTCTATAGACTTCTAGCTTGCTATGCATAGAATCTGTGACCCAGTTAAGGTTTTAGAGTTTCTTAAGCTAGGATATTGATATTTTAACAGAGATGTACAACGCGTGATTACACCTAGAGCTTTAGTTTGTTTGTTTTTTCTATATTTACCTTGTCTCTCAGCAGAACCATCTGATGACTATAATACAGCCTTGGATCGAGCTGTATACAGTGACGCACGTTATGCGTTAAAGAAAGGTAATACAAAAAATTTTAGTCGATTACGTGATCAGCTTATTGAGAAGGGATATCCGTTGGTAGTTTATTTAGATTATCAAGAAATATCCGGTCGTCTATCCAGGCTTAATTTGAAGAATGCCAGGAAAAAATTTAAACAGTTTGAAAACACGCCGATTCAAAAGCGATTCTGGAAGAAATATTTGGATTGGTTGGGGCAAGCTAAACAGTGGGATAGTTTTCTGGCGTTTTATAAGCTAATGCCCAAAGAAACGCTAACAGAAACATTAAGGTGCTACCACGCGAGGGCGTTGCGAGGCACTGGTAATCTGGAGGTCGCTTGGCAAAAGACGGCTGAGCTATGGATTCATGGAGGATCAAGACCGCCGCAATGCGACCCTCTTTTTAAGCTTTGGTTTAAGTCTTCTTCATTTGATGATACCGCAGTCAAGGGACGGGTGATAGCAGCATTTAAAGTGGAAAATAGAGGCTTAATGAATTATGCCGCGCGCTTTGGCAGTGCCAGTGCTGGAGAATGGATAACAACGGTAAAACGTATCTATTCAAGGCCACGAAGAATTGATCGTTATGACTTGAAAGTTAATGACCCCTTTTCTTCCGAATTAATAGCGGTGGCGCTCGCAAAACTTGCAAAAACAGACCCCAGGGACACTTTGGCGATCTGGAAAAAAGTATCGCTAGTGCACAGCTTTACAGAAGAGCAAACTACTTTTGTCGAGACAGGCATCGCTAAATCTTTGATTAGATTTGCTCCACAGGCCAGAAAAGAATGGTTAATCAAGACTATTGCCTCTCCAGCTCATGACTCCTTGAAAGAAAATTTTTTACGGACCTTAATTGCAGAAAAGCACTGGCGACAAATTTTAGACATTACAAGATCTTTATCAGCACCATATCAGGATAAAGCCGTATGGATATACTGGAGAGGTAGGGCTGAGCTAGCTTTGGGAGAAAATGAAAAAGCGAAGGAAACGTTTTTAAAATTATCAAAAAATCGACATTACTATGGATTTCTTGCAGCCGACCAGCTTGGGCGAGATTATGATTTTAATGATCAGGCAATAGCATATAACGAGGAGATATTTAATAGTTTGAGGATAAATGAAACTTTCCGTCGACTTGAAGAACTTCGCTTTCATGGAGAAAATGATTTGGCTCGTCAGGAGTGGCGGCAACTAATTAATAGTCTTCCGACGAGAGAAAAAGCGCAGCTACTACTTTTTGCAAAAGAACGGCGTTGGAGTAATTGGCCAATCCTAGCAGCGAAAAAGGATCAGGAGGGAAATCAGCTTCATAATGCGCTAAATATCCGTTTTCCCATAGAGTATCTAGATTTGTTTGCAAAATATGCGCAAAGAAGGGGTCTATCTGCAATCGAATTGATGTCTATCGCACGCAGAGAAAGTGCATTTAATCCGATAGCAGGATCATCGGCTGGAGCTAGAGGTCTAATGCAACTCATGCCGTCAACGGCAAAATTGGTAGCTAAAGAAGCTCGTATAAAATTTAGAAGGTCTAATTTAGCTAACCCTGATAAAAATGTAGAATTAGGAAGTCTCTATTACAAAAATGTATTGAAAAAATACAAGGGTAATCGGATTTTCGCCTTGGCGGCATATAATGCTGGCCCGTCGGCAGTAAAACGTTGGCGACGAAAATCAAATCGATCATTAGACGCCGCAGCCTGGGTAGAGGTGATTCCTTACAAAGAGACAAGAGATTATGTTCAAGCTGTACTAGCCTATCGCTCCGTGTATGCTTACAAACTAGGTCAACCGACAACTCTATTATCAGACTTAGAGTTTAAGGGCAGATATTAAACGTTCTATAAGTAATGAAAAAATCTTTTTTTAAGAATTTGAAATTTCAGTATCTTAATAGGGGCAACAAGTTTTGAAGGACGTTCGGTCGTTATTAATACAATCAGATTTTCCAAAAATCACGAGAACCGAACTTCGTACTTTGCAGTTAAATCTCGGTTATCGTTGTAACCTCAGTTGCGTACATTGTCATGTGAACGCTGGGCCATCAAGAACCGAAGAGATGGACTCCAAAACTGTAGATAAAGTTTTGGATCTACTTGATTTAGTATCCGTCCAACAGGTAGATCTAACAGGTGGTGCACCAGAGCTAAATCCTGAGTTTAGGCGACTAGTGAGAGCACTCAAAACAAAGGAAATCAATATAATCGACAGATGCAATCTTACGATATTACTTGAGTCTGGACAGGAAGATTTAGCCGGTTTTTTAGCATCAAATCACGTTGAAATTGTTGCATCCCTTCCGTGCTATGAAAAAAGTAATGTGGAACAACAACGCGGGAAGGGTGTGTACCAAGCTAGTATAGAGGGTTTGCATAAGTTAAATTCTCTTGGTTATGGAAAGAATCCGTTGTTGAGGCTAAATCTCGTCTACAACCCTATTGGGCCTCACCTACCACCAGCTCAAATAACGTTAGAAAGACAGTACAAAGAAAGGCTTTTTAAAGATCATGGGATTGTTTTTAATGAGCTACTTACTATTACCAACATGCCGATTAATCGATATGGTGCGATCCTCTTAGCTAAGGGTGAATTCTATGATTATATGAGCCTTTTGAGGAATTCATTTAATAATGCAAATCTAGATACGGTCATGTGTCGAAGTTTGATAAGTCTTGATTGGCAGGGCGGTGTATATGACTGTGATTTTAACCAAATGCTTGAGTTACCAATAAAATCGACTAATCAGCGAACAATAGATGACTTACTAAAAAATCCAAATCTGGTTGGAATATCCATCGCTACTGCTGAGCATTGTTACGGATGTACAGCTGGGCAAGGAAGTAGCTGCGGAGGTGCGCTGGAGAATTGAAAAAAATCCTCATTTCTTTTGTCATTCCTGTCCTAAATGAGATTGATAATGTCAGCCGTACATTAAGATTATTAAAGTCTAGATTTCCAAACTCAGAAACTATCGTAGTAGATGGTGGTAGTAGTGATGGAACGGATGAAATCGCTAAGAGTGAGTGCGATTTATTTCTAAGATCCTCTCCTGGACGAGCAGTGCAAATGGATTTGGGAGCGTCATTTGCAAAGGGTGAATATTTGATTTTTTTACATGCAGACACGGTTCCAGAATTTGATGAAGAAGAATTCAGTGAGCAGCTTTTATTTTCCACTATCTGGGGTTTTTTTCGATTACAGCTTTCGGAAGGAAAAAATATCTACAAAGTTATTTCATTACTGATCAATAAGCGTAGTAAAATTACATCAGTATGCTCTGGTGACCAGATGATTTATGTCCGTCGAGCAGTTTTTCATGCCTTAGGAGGGTATGGAGACATTCCATTAATGGAAGATATCTTCTTGAGTAAGCAACTGCGTATCATTTCGAAACCGCAAGTTATGTCTCTCAGAGTAGTTTCCTCAAATAGGCGTTGGGAAGAGAATGGAGTCATTAGGACTATTGTTTTAATGTGGGCACTGAGGTTGAGTTATTTTTGTGGTGTTCCGCCCAACCTCTTAAAAAAGTTCTATAAAGATTAACGGGACATCATGTCGCGATTAATTGTGCAATTTGCAAGAGCTCCAGTAGAGGGTCTTGTGAAAACGCGAATGCAACCGTATTTAAGTTCTATGCAGGCGCTGAAACTACATGAATCATTGGTCAGGATATGTGCTAAAAAACTCATCGCAGGTAATGTAGCTGAAGTTCATTTGTGGGTAGATGACCAGCCTGAACATCCCTTATTTTTATCGTGTTTAGAAATTGGAGTATCCTCTGTAAAGATTCAGTGCGGATTAAGTCTGGGAGAAAAAATGTTTGATTGTCTTTCTAAATCGCTGTGTGAATATCGATCTGTTCTGCTGGTAGGTAGCGATTGTCCGGCTATCGATCGATGGTATCTCCTTGAAGCATTTCAGGCATTAGAATCGGCACCTCTAGTTTTTGGTCCGGCACTCGATGGCGGTTATGTATTGATTGGAGCAAGAGAGATCCATCCAGAATTATTTGAAGATATAGTTTGGGGTGGAAACGCGGTTCTCGACAAGAGCTTAGAAGCAGCTAAACACCTTGGAGTAGAGTTCAATATACTAAATGCGTTGCAAGATATAGATCGACCTGCAGACCTAGACTACTATTCAGAATACGAGTTTATCCCCCACTAAGCTTGACTAGGTAGCCTTCCTTCTCAAGAAAGTTTGATAGTACCTTTCTCTGGTCACCTTGTAACTCAATTGTATGCTGTTTTACTGATCCTCCAACACTACATCGCTGTTTTAGTTGTGTGGCCAGTTTTTTTAGTTGATCGGCACTGACGGGAAGTCCCTCTATAACGGTGACGCATTTCCCAGCCCGACCTTTCATTTCCCGTCTAATACGTACAATTCCATCGCCAGTAGATGCCGGATGATCAGCGCCGCAGACACAACCGCTGATAGCCCTGAGGCACTGGGGGCACATGCGTCCGTGCTCTGTCGAATATACGAGCCTATCAGCCGATTTGCTGTTACGTTGTTTACCCATTTTTTTGAATTTAATGTAATCTAGATTTGTGCATTGGACTAGACAATTTATCTGGAGGTTTGTCAATATGGGTGTGGTGAAACAAATGGATGAGTTAGTGAATGAGATACAAAGCAAACTGGCTTTTCAGGACGATGCCTTGTCCTCGCTAAATGATATAGTGATAGGGCTTCAGAAAGATCTAACGGATATGAGACAATTGATTATGGCGATAAATAAACGTGTCTCTGACCATCATGATCTTATTAATGCGGAGCTGCCAGGTAGTTTAGATCGCCAACCTCCGCACTATTAAAGTAAATTTATTAATTTAAGTTAGAGAGAAAAATTAATCATTAGGATTACTGGAAGTTTTAAATTTTAGAAAGAGAAAATATTATGGTTGATATGCAACGCAAAGATACGTCAGAGCAGGCTAGATTTCGCGATTATTGCAGGGAATGGTTATCGGAGCACCACCCTGGAGAGCCGGAAGTAAGAATACCGCAGTCCCCCTTAGAGATAATGACTGTTGAGCAGATGGATTATTTACAGCGTTGGCAGAAATCTGCATATGATGGGGGTCTTGTGGGCTGCGATTATCCAGTAGAGGTTGGTGGAGGAGGTCGAAAGGATCTTCAACGCATAGCAAATGACGAAATGCTGCGAGCAAGAACACCATACTTCCCTAATGTCATCGGTCTTGGGATGGCTGCACCTACTGTTTTATATCATGGACAAGACGCATTGAAGCAACGTTTATTACCAAAATTATTTTCTGGCGAGGACATCTGGTGTCAAGGTTTCAGTGAGCCAGGAGCGGGTTCAGACTTAGCGAGTGTGCAAACATTTGCACAAAAATCAGGTGAAAAATGGATTATAAATGGTCACAAGGTCTGGACGTCTCTTGCACACTTTGCCGAATGGATGATTATTTTATTGAGGACCGATAAATCGCATAAGTATGATGGCTTATCATATTTTGTTGTGCCAATAAAATCCGCGCTTGGGAATGGTGTGACTGTTAAGCCATTAATTAAGATGACTGGGGAAACGGGATTTAATGAAGTGATATTTGAAAACTTAGAAATTGACGATTCCTTCCGATTAGATGAACTCGGACGAGGGTGGCAGGTCGCCATGACGACTTTGCTTCACGAACGAGGTGCGGGAGACCTACACGTGCCTCGAGCGGGGGGGCTGAAAAGTAGATCTGCTCACACCTCAAATGCGATGAGTTTGATCAGTTTAGCGAAAGAGTTAACGAGGGATGGCAAGCGGGTAGCTGATGATCCTATTATTCGAGATCGTATAATGAGGTGTATAATTCGAGAACAAGGGCTATCGGAAAATCAGAGGAGGGGAAGAGTAACCGAATTGTTGGATCACCCGATGAGAATACCTCTTCAGAATAAACTACTCTCAAGTGAAATTGCCCAGGAAATTGCCTCCCTAGCTATAGATATAGAGGGAGCGGCTTCCTCATTATATGTAGGAGATGAGAATGCGCCAGCAGGCGGACAGTGGCCTCTGGCATATTTAAATTCCTACGGTATGACAATAGCTGCCGGAACAAGCGAGGTGCAGCGCAATATTTTGGGTGAGCGAGTGCTCGGCTTAGCTAAATCCAAATAAGGGGTTCGACGTGAGTAGCAATACCTATGAATTTAATCAAGACGCAGCCCTATTAAAGGATTCTGCGAGAAAGTTTTTTTCTGAGAAATTTCCAGTCGAAAAGCTGCATGAATTGGTTGCACAAGATCCTACCCTGGGTAGAACACCGCAGAGTCTTTGGTTCGAGGAACTCTGGCAGGAAATTATAGAATTAGGTTGGCCTATGGTTGCGGTTCCAGAATCTGCAGGTGGACTCGCTATGCCAGCTGTGGCAGTCGCGGGGCTTGTGGAGGAGTTTGGACGTGCGGCATTCCCATCTCCAATGTTATCCACGTTAGCGGCCACTTACGTTCTGTCAGCGGCTGACGCAATAGGACCTTTGGAAGATATTTGTTCGGGAGAAGCCGCCAGTTTAGCAATCGCTGGGTCAAAAGATAGTTGGGGTCTAGCATCTACTGAAGTTACTTATAGTAATGGTAAGTTATCGGGAACCGCACACTACGTTCAGGATGTAGGAAAAGTGCAAAAAATCTTAGTCAGTGCGCATAGCAATTCAGACTTGCAGCTATTTTGGGTGGATCTACGTTCTGATGGTGTGACCCTAGATCTTGATACGATAGTTGATCTAACTAGAGATCAAGGTAGGGTATCTTTTCATAATGTAGAAGCAGTACCTATTTCAGTAAAGGGGCTATCGGTCCTAGCCGAGGCTATGCCAAAGATATGGATGCTCGTGTCGGCTGATATTGCGGGTGCAGCAGAGTGGCAATTGCAAACAACGGTAGATTACGTGAATACCCGTAAGCAGTTTGATAAAGCGCTGGGTTTTTTTCAGGCAATAAAGCATCCTTTGGTCGATGTAATGATTAAAGTTGACGAAACAAGGTCTCTGCTTTATTCCATGGCAAATGCCGTTAGCGCAGCCCCTGAAAAAGCATTACAACTCTCACATATGCTAAAGGCCTCTGCAAGTGATCTGGCGGGATTCGCATCAGGTCGCTCAGTCCAAAGTCATGGCGGAATAGGCTTTACCTGGGAGTGTTATGTCCATCTCTATTTTAAGAGGCAGAAGCATAGCCAGATGCTATTTGGTGACGCCACCTGGCATCGAGCCCGTTTGGCAGATATTTTAATCGGACCTGTTACAGCCTAGAAATCGGTAGATGAGATTTGGACGGTAAGGGTTCTCTCTTCTAGTATCGTAACAGGCATCAGCTGGTTATCAAGACTTCACTTTTAAGTTCTTAAGATTTATATTCGCTGGACGAATGAATAGCCCCTCTGCTTCAGCGGTAATATTTCTGTTAGAAACGATTTGTCCGCGCACAAGCGTTTTCCGATCACTTATTTGACGAACTTCTGCTTCGAGAAGTAGCTTAGTATTCAAAGGAGTGGGTTTCAAATACCTTATTTTGAGTTTGCCAGTCATACCCGGATTGCCTCCAGATACCTGAGCCATACCCAGGAATTGATCGAGGATAGCAGCAATATAGCCTCCGTGAATGTGTCCCGGCGGACCTTCATATGCATAGCCACACTCAGTGCTACCGAATACTTTGGTCCCCTTCATCCAAATATTAATTCCTGGAGATAGCGGATTTGAAAATCCCCCTATTGCATTGTGCTCATGATTCATTTCTCCATGACCACCATGCTCACCATCCGCAATGAACTCTAGCAAGCCAAATAGACGTTTAGAATTCTTAAGTTTGGTATCCATATCCTCAAGAACCTTTGTGGCCTCTTCCAATTCCTCGTCAGTGGGAATACTGGTAATCAGTGTTTCGATGACTGAACGGGCAGCAGACGCAAATTGTCTCCGTAGTTTCCAATGATCAGAAATTGGCTCGGTGATTTCTCGACTGACAAATGGATTAGCGAAATTCCCTAAACCTTTTATCTCGTCATTCATAGGGAAAACAAGGCTTATTTGAGACGGATAGAGCGGAAACAGTTTCGTAATTCTTCAATGAAGACCTCTGGCCTTTCAAAGGCGGCAAAATGTCCACCACGATCCAATTCATTCCAATAAATTAGATTACCAAATCGTTTTTCTGCCCAACGCTCACTGCATCGGAAGATTTCTTCAGGGAATTGGGAACATCCTGTTGGTGTATCGATAGCATCGAAATTTGGATTATTAAAGCTTTCCCAGTAGAGTCTTGCAGAGCTCGCTGAAGAGTTGGTAAGCCAAAAAATCATTACGTTATCGAGAAGTTCGTCCTTCGTCAGGATACTCTCTAAATTCTTTTCTCCGTGCTCTATACAATCTGTCCATGAATAAAACTTCTCAATTATCCATGACATTTGACCGACTGGTGAATCCGATAGGCCATAGGAAACGGTCTGAGGTCTAGTGGACTGTTGTTTAGAATAGCCTGAATCCCACTCATTATAATAGTTCATCGCGTCCAGCGCAGATTGCTCCTTCTCGGACAATTTATTCATGGTTTCTGGGTCCGGCATTACGATTGGCATATTCAGATGAATTGCTTTACAGCTTCCTACTTCCGTTAAAGCCATAC
>CABYJX010000018.1 GCA_902519405.1 uncultured Gammaproteobacteria bacterium | reverse complement strand
TCCCACAGCGGGTCTTCATTTTACTAAAGATCTACTGGAAAAAATTAGAAATAGAGGTGTACGCTTAGCCGAGATTACCCTCCACGTAGGCAGCGGAACTTTTCGACCAGTTAGAGTAGATTCCCTTGATGACCATAGCATGCATTCGGAGAGAATCCATATCGACGGAGCCGTATCTCGCGAGATTGGTGCGGCAAAAAAACGCGGTGGAAGAGTCGTGGCGATTGGAACAACTACTGTTCGGGCATTGGAAACCACCAACCTAAGTGGTTTAGCGTGTGGTTTTACTGGAGAAAGTCAAATCTTTATTTATCCAGGATATGCTTTTAAGTGCGTCGATGCGCTACTCACTAATTTTCATCTGCCTCGATCCACTCTGCTGATGTTAGTAAGCGCATTCGCAGGTAGAGAGAGGGTTTTAAATGCGTATCAGGAAGCTATCTTAAAGCGATACCGATTTTTTAGTTATGGAGATGCGATGTTTATCGGACGACCAAGTAGGGATAATTCTTAGTGGGGGAGACAAAGAGAAAACTTTTTCAACTATCCAAAACTGATAGAGAAGCCAGGAGGGGGAAGCTTATTTTTTCTCGCGGTAATATAGAGACTCCAGCTTTTATGCCGGTAGGTACCTATGGATCAGTGAAAGGGATGACACCTGAGCAGATATTGGGCACAGGTTCCCAAATTATTTTGGGGAATACATTTCATCTTAGTCTAAGGCCTGGTCTTGAGATAATAAAGGCAACTGGAGGGCTCCATAATTTTATGGGATGGGATCGTCCAATTTTAACTGACTCCGGTGGTTTTCAAATATTTAGTTTAGGAGAGATGTGCAGTATTTCTAATGAAGGAGTTACTTTTAGATCTCCTGTTAATGGCAATAAAGTTTTTATTGGTCCTGAGGAATCTATGAAAATTCAGTCGGTACTTGGTAGTGATATAGTGATGATATTTGATGACTGTACACCTCACCCAGCCACATTTGAGGTTGCTGAGAGGTCAATGTACTTATCGCTCGGGTGGGCGGAGAGGAGTAAAATCGCCCACGGAGAGAATCCAGCGGCTCTTTTTGGGATAGTCCAAGGGGGGATGTTTCATAAATTACGTGATATTTCATTGTCTAAGATGCAGGAGATAGGCTTTGATGGATATGCCATAGGGGGATTGTCTGTTGGTGAGAATAAAAGTGAGTTGTTCGCTATACTTGAACATGTGGTATCTCAGCTACCTGTGGAGCAACCGAGATATCTAATGGGTGTTGGTACACCATCTGATTTGTTAGAGGCAGCTAAGTTAGGTGTAGATATGTTTGATTGTGTGCTACCGACCCGAAATGCACGCAATGGATATTTGTTTACTTCGCGCGGAGAATTAAAGCTTCGAAATGCTAGGCATAAGGATAGCGACATAGCGGTTGACCCAAACTGTTCCTGTTATACCTGTACAAACTTTAGTAGAAGTTATCTCCATCACCTGGATAAGTGTGGAGAGATTCTCGGCTCTACTTTAAATACCATACATAATGTACATTTTTATCAGCAGCATATGTTAGAAATACGCACAGCAATACAAAATGAGAACCTCGATGATTTTGCAAATGAATTTTATGCCCACCAAATGAGTTCTAAAGATGTATAAATTAGATTTCGGTATTCCACAGGTATAGAAGGGATGAGTAAATTGAGGTCTAGGAATAGTATTATCCCCAACAACCGAATGTCTTATCGATGCGATAGACGAAGAGCAAAAATTTTCTGTTATATGATGGACCATAAAGCGGGTTCATTTTTTATTAATTGTGGTTGAGCTAAAACTTAAATCCGCGTAAGGAATTCTTGCGTGAGACCTCATAGGAGAGGAACTTCCGTCAATTTACTTAACTTTCGATTAGAGGATAGATAGGTGATTTACGATCTAAAAGACAAAAAAGTCTCACTTGTTGGGGAAGGCCATTTTGTGGCGCCAACCGCGTCAGTTATTGGAGATGTCACTCTAATGCCAAAGACAAGTATTTGGTTCAGCTGTGTTTTACGCGGTGACGCTGAGAGGATACAAGTGGGCAAAGGGAGTAACATCCAAGATGGAACCGTAATGCATGCCGATCCCGGATATCCATTAATAGTTGGACAAAATGTGACGATTGGTCATAACGCGATGTTGCATGGTTGTATTATCGGAGATGGTTCGCTGATTGGTATAAATGCAGTAATCCTAAATGGAGTCAAAATCGGTGATAATTGTTTAATAGGTGCAAACTCCTTGGTTACCGAGGGTACAGAGATCCCAGCTGAAAGTCTCGTTATGGGTTCTCCCGCAAAAGTAAGACGTATCTTGACTGGCGATGAGAGGAAACTCCTTCTTGAGAATTCAGCCCATTACGTTACCAATGCCAAGTTCTATAGCGAATACTTGAAAAAGCGTAGTTGATGACGGAGCTACCCAGTACTTTCAAATTTTTGTCCTTTAGTGCTCTTTATGACATTACCCTGAAGTTCAAGAATTTCGAATTTATAATTTTCCAAAGATAAAGAGACATTTGCATCGGGGAAGGACTCTAAATATTCTAGTAATAATCCGCTGATTGTTTTAGGACCATCTGTTGATAGATCCCAATCCAGTTGTTTGTTAATGTCTCTAATGCTGGCTCCCCCGTCGATTATTACACTGCCATCTCGTTGACGAAATATGTGATGATCACTACTTTCAAGATTTGATGTGAATTCCCCAACGATTTCTTCAAGGATATCCTCCAAGGCTACCAAACCCATGACATCTCCATATTCGTCCACAACGAATGCTAAACGTACTTTTTTTCTTTGAAATTCCATCAGTTGAGTGTGGAGAGGAGTGCCTTCTGGAATGAAGTACGGTCTAACCATTTCCCCTTCTAAACCGGTACGATCTAATCCTCTATGGTTTATCACGCGTGAGAGATTACGTAGGTGGAGAACACCTAAAATATTAGACAAGTCTTTTTTCCACACTGGTAAAAGAGTGTGAGCACTATTTTGCAGACAATTCATTATTTCATCGTCAGAGTCGTCGAGATCGATTCCGTGAACCTCATTTCTAGGTACCATGATGTCATCTACCGATACTTCTTCCAGATCCAATATATTTACAAGCATACCTCTGTGCCTCGGTGGGATAAGAGATCCTGCTTCGGTAACGATAGTTCTCAATTCCGCCGTAGAAACTTCCTCATCTCCTTGTGTTTCGGGATCGAAACCAAGTAGTTTAAGTAATTGATTGGTTATCGAGTTTACAGCTGATACCACTGGGCGCAGGAGCCGTAAAAGAGGAAGCAATATAGCACTAGCTGGAAAAGCTACTTTTTCTGGCTGCAATGCAGCGATGGTTTTAGGGGTTATTTCTGCAAAGATTAAGACGATTAATGTAAGTGCAATTGTCGCAATAATAATACCAGCGTCGCCGTAAAGACGAATTGCGATGACAGTCGCAATTGCTGAGGCAGCTATGTTAACTAGATTATTTCCAGTAAGTATAACGGTGATAAGGCGATCGGGCTTTTCTAAAAGTTTCCCAGCTCTTATAGCACCTTTGTGCTGCTGGTTTTTAAGGTGTTTCAGTCTATATCTGTTAAGCGACATCATCCCGGTCTCTGAACTAGAAAAGAAAGCAGAGATAAGAATTAAGAATGCCAGCGAGGCGAAAAGTAGCCCCAGAGGTGCCTCATTCAATTTTTGTCATTACTCCTTACGGTATCCCCTCAATAATGTTGAACAAAATATGTTCTTGGCACAACCTTTTTATCTTAAAAATTTAAGGATGTGATCACATTGGTTGAAGAATTAACTCTAGCACCAGCTTGGAACCGAAAAATGCCAGAATAAGAAGGGAGAACCCTGCAAGTGTGAATCGGACGGCGGTTAAACTTCTCCATCCTAATTGATGTCTTCCTAGCAGCAAAATCGAAAAAATTAACCATGCGAACATTGATAGGACTGTTTTATGCACAAGATGTTGTGAAAAGATATCCTCCATAAAAATGATGCCCGTCGATAATGCTAGAGTCAGCATCACCACGCCTATCCAGATTAACTCAAAAAGAGTAGCCTCCATTAATTGTAGTGGAGGCATTACTTGCATTATTCCACCTGAAATTCTATTTTTTAGGTGGTAGTCCTGAATAGCTAGGGCCGCAGCTTGCGCAGCCGCCAGAGTCAAAATTGAATAAGCTAATATGGAACTACCAATATGTACCGCTAGTCCCAATCCATATTTTCCATCAGTAATTAATGTATTTGGTCCGAAGGCAGATACTAATACTGCAATTCCCGACAGTGGAAACAGAATTATTAGAAGGTTATTAATCGGTCTATATCGGGAAAATAATATTCCTGAAAGGTTTATAATGAAAAAAATGAGTGCCCAAGTTTTGTAGAAGCCAAGATTAAATTGGCCGTCAACATAAATTGTCTGCCATACGACCAATGCGTGAAAAACTAATGCTATACTCCCTAGGATTGAAACACTATTTACTCTGACAATGTCTCTTTGGGAGGATTGCATTAATTGCATCCCTCCAGCACCTAAATAGAGAAGGGAAGCGAAAACGGCGGGTAATACAGAAGTCATATTTTTCGAATTTATTGCTGCCAAGAGTATAATCAGACCTTTTTACCCATTTGTAAGCTCATAATCAATAGTCTGACAAGGAAACATAGAAAATTATGTTTGATAAGTTAACGGAGCGATTAGCTTTCAGCCTCAGAAAAATCTCTGGTAAAGCGAGGTTGACCGAAGAAAATATCACTGAAACGCTTGGTGAGGTTCGCGTGGCACTTTTAGAGGCTGATGTCGCACTTCCAGTTGTTCAGCAGTTTATCGACTCAGTGAAGTTCAAGTCGTTAGGACAAGTGGTAAGTGCGAGCTTGAATCCGGGACAGGCTTTCTTAAAACTAGTTAAGGCAGAGTTAGTGTCGGTGATGGGAGGGGTAAACGAGCATCTGAATTTGAATACTCAACCACCGGCTGTAATTTTAATGGCCGGTCTTCAAGGCGTTGGAAAAACAACTACTGCAGCGAAGTTAGCTAACCTGCTAAAAAGCTCTGATAAAAAGAAGGTATTATTGGCGAGCGCCGACGTGTATCGTCCCGCCGCAATAGAGCAGCTACAATCTTTGGCGTCGCAGATGGGAGTAGATTTCTTCTCTAGTAATCAAAGTCAAAGTCCCGCGCATATTGCCGAATTAGCTATGAATCATGCGAAGACTAATTTCTTTGATGTTCTTATAATAGATACGGCAGGACGACTCTCAATCGACGAAAATATGATGAATGAGATTGCCGGGCTGCATGAGGTTTTAGATCCGATTGAAACTCTATTAGTTGTAGATGCGATGGCAGGACAAGATGCGGCGATCACAGCTCGGGATTTTGCTGACGCTTTGCCCTTGACTGGAGTCGTTCTAACAAAGGCAGATTCTGATGTGCGAGGTGGAGCCGCTTTGTCCGTCAGATTTATTACAGGAAAGCCTATAAAGTTTGTTGGTACAGGAGAAAAAATTGATGCGCTAGATCCTTTCTATCCTGAACGAATCGCTTCCCGCATCCTGGGAATGGGAGACATACTTTCCTTAATCGAGGAGGCTGAGCATAAAGTAGATAAAAAGAAGGCAGAACGCTTAGCTAAAAAGTTCAAAAAAGGAAAGAGTTTTGATTTAGAAGATTTTCGCGATCAGCTTCAGCAAATGAACAAGTTAGGTGGTGTAACAGGAATGCTAGATAAACTTCCGATGGGAGGCAATTTAGCGCAACTAGGAAAGAGCAAAGTTGATGATGCTTTTTTTTCGAGAATGGAGGCGATTATTTGCTCTATGACTCCTCGAGAGCGTCGTCAGCCAAATCTTATTTCAGGTTCGCGTAAAAGACGTATCACCCAAGGTTCTGGTACAAATATTCAAGATCTTAATCGTCTGCTGAAACAACATAAGCAAATGCAGAAGATGATGAAAAAGGTAAAGTCTGGAGGTATTCAGAAAATGCTGCAAGGCCTGGATGGCATGTCTCCGACGGGCGGTGATATGGGTGGTTCTGGCGGCGCGCCACCTTATCGTTGAGCATTCAGCTAATTCTAGGATATAAATCAGAAATACCCGTATTTAAGGCGAGTTCAGTACTTTTAAAATGAAGACCTTTTACGTATGATACGCCACCCTCTGGGTTTGTGGCTAAGACATTCATCCAGGGCATTACATTGAAATGGATATAACTTACAAGTGGGGAAGTTTGGGATGGTCACTATTCGTTTGTCGCGGGGCGGTTCAAAGAAAAGACCGTTTTATCATTTTACAGTAACAGATAGTAGAAAGGCTCGAGACGGACGTTTTATCGAGCGAGTGGGCTTTTTTAACCCCATTGCACGTGGAAAGGAAGAGCGTCTTCGAGTTGATATAGATAGAATAGAGCATTGGCGAAGGTTGGGAGCGCAAGTGTCCCCAAGAGTGGCTACATTGATGAAGGAATCTAAAGCAGGCTAGTTAACACGTAGGTGCTTGGAATGAATGAGCCGAGCGATGAGCCATTTGTACCCGCCGGAAAAATAGGAGGCTGCTACGGCATCAAGGGTTGGGTGAAAATTCGATCTTTTACCGACCCGCAAACAAATATATTAGACTACAAAAGTCTTTTCTTGAGGGGTAAGGACTCGATGGAGCCTCTTATTTTAGATGGTGGTCGCGCTCATGGACGTGGTTTGATAGTCCATATAAATGGGGTTGATGATCGCGAGAGTGCCGATCAGTACCGCGGGAAAGAGATTTTGTTAGATGTGTCCACACTCCCAGAGTTAGGAGAAGGGGATTATTACTGGAGGCAGTTAATCGGCCTGCAAGTCTGGTGTATCTCCCCGGGTAGATTGCTTTTAATCGGTGTAGTGGATTATCTTTTAGATACTGGGGCTAATGATGTAATGGTAGTTTTACCATGCTCGGGAAGTATAGATCTAGTTGAAAGACTAATACCCTACAAATTTGGTGATATTATCAAAAGAATAGATTTGAATGAAGGTGTCATTGAAATCGATTGGTTTCTAGATTAGTTGTTTGCGAGATATTTGGAGGATTAATATGCGCATTACTCTAGTTAGTCTTTTTCCGAAAATGCTAGACAGTATTAGAAACTATGGCGTTACTGCCAGGGCTATAAATAGTGGGTTAGTAGCTTTAGATGCTATTAATCCTCGAGAATATGCTGTAGATAAACACGGATCAGTCGACGATAGACCCTATGGTGGAGGACCGGGAATGTTGATGAGGCCAGAACCCCTTCAAAAAGCTATTTCTAAAGCCAGACAACAGATAAAGGAAAAATCTAGAGTCATATTCTTGTCTCCACAGGGTAAGAGATTCGATCATAAAAAGGCGCTAGAATTTGCACAGCTAAGCGGATTGATCTTGGTTGCCGGGCGCTATGAAGGAGTGGACGAGAGACTAGTGCGTCAGGAGGTAGATGAGGAGCTATCCATAGGTGATTTTGTTTTAAGCGGGGGTGAAATCGCTGCTCTAGCCGTAATAGATGCAGTGATTCGTCAAATTCCTGGTGTTTTGGGACATTCGGAGTCGGCGATATTAGAGTCTTTTACGGAAGATCTTTTAGAATTTCCACAGTACACACGACCTGAATGTTTTGGTGGAGAGAGAGTTCCAAGTATTCTTCGTAGTGGTAATCATGAAGAGATTCGTAAATGGAGATTAAAACAAGCGCTAGGCAGAACTAATACGCATAGGCCTGATTTAATAAGAAGGCGAGGGTTGAGCAGCGAAGAAAATGATTTGTTAGACGCATATATAGCAGAAAGTCTTTAGTTTGGTAAATTCTCAGGGAAATGGATTGGAGGCATAAAATGAACAAAAATAAAATTATATCTGAGCTAGAAACGGAACAAATGAATAAAAAATTACCAGAGTTTTCCCCTGGAGATACTGTCGTTGTAAATGTTCGGGTTCAAGAGGGAAGTAGAAAACGATTACAAGCGTTCGAGGGTGTAGTGATTGCCAAACGTAATCGCGGATTAAATTCAGCTTTCACCGTTCGGAAGATCTCACATGGCATAGGAGTGGAAAGAACTTTTCAGACTTTCAGCCCTCTTGTCGAAACCATTAAAGTAAAAAGACGAGGAGATGTTAGAAAAGCCAAACTCTATTACCTTAGGGAACGTAGCGGAAAGTCAGCTAGGATAAAAGAAAAACTATCTAATTAAAGTTTGTTAAAGAGACGTGACGCTGTATCTTTGCATGAATGGTTGGGGATAGTGTGTTTGTGCTAGGCTGAAGTGCAATACATTCTCACGCTCCTCTAGATTTTGCTGAATGACATTTTGGAGTTTAAAGGAATGTGTTTCATTCGCTTGTTAAAAAGTCGATTTAGCCTATTCAAGGCTTGAAAAAAATAATAGCTAGTTAAAGGAGAGAAATATTTTTTTGAATATCTAATTTAAGCTTAGTCATGAGTTAGACTAATTGTATGAAATCCATCGTATATAAAGTTATCCTCGCAATTTCTTTTTGCATTACTTTGATTTTCGCGGTTTTTTATTCTAGATACTTCCATGAAGGCAACTATATTTATGATCTTCCTGAACTTGAACCACCCTCTGTAGGAGCATCTGAAGATGCACCTTGGCTAGAGCTTTTTGACGGTGTTTCTCTCAAGGGTTGGAAAGTTAAAATCAAGGGTGAATCTTTGGGTAACGATCGTCGAGAGACTTTTCGAGTAGAGAACAAAAACCTTTCAATCGATTATGAGAATTATGACACATGGGAAGATTCCTTTGGCCATCTTTTTTATTCCATTCCCTATAGTCATTATATCCTGAAACTAGAATACAGGTTTATAGGTGAGCAGCTCGCGGATGCAAGAAAGATGAGGTGGGCATGGCGAAATAGTGGAGTGATGGTACATGCCCAATCCCCAGATCAAATGGCTCTAAATCAGGATTTTCCTGTGTCTATCGAAGTGCAATTACTAGGTGCCAGCGAGAGTGAAGCGCGTTCTACGGGCAATCTATGCACTCCCGGAACTCATGTACGTATTAATAACCGTTTGATAACTCAGCATTGTATTAATTCGTCATCCTACAGCTTTTTAGGCGATCAGTGGGTTGAACTAGAACTGGAGGTACGAGGAAATAATATGATTAGACATTTTATTAATGGTGGTTTAGTGATGCAATATTCTTCTCCAGAGTTGGATACTTGGTCCTATGCTTCTCGAAAAACAGACCAATATATTAGCGGTAATAAGAATTTGGGCGATGGCTACATAGCGATTCAATCTGAAAGTCACCCAGTGCAATTCAGAAATATTAAATTATTACCTTTGCTTTAAGTGAAAAGTTCGTGGTCAAATTAATCAGGCTAATTTTTGAAGAAAGTGAGGAAGGTTGTTGAGGGATCGAGGAAATCTAAGCCATGATATAAAAATCTATCTTGATTCTCTTTGGTTAGAAAGAGGACTGACTGAAAATACTATAACATCCTACCAAATAGATCTACTGAGCTTCGCGGAGTGGCTGGATGATAGAAGTGACACGGGCATTATAAGCGCCAAAAGATCTGACATACTAGCCTATCTTGGGCACCGATTGGAAAATGGGAGTTCTCCAAGGTCCAGTGCACGTTGTTTATCTTGCCTAAGAGGATTCTACAAATTTTTGCTTCGCTCGGGTAATCTAGAAATAGATCCCACAGTGGATATTGATAGTCCGAAAGTGGGACGCTCGTTACCAACTGTAATTTCTGAAGAACAGGTAGAAAAGCTTCTTTCAGCACCAAATTTAGATAATATTCTTCACTTTCGAGATAGAACTATGCTTGAGCTTCTATATGCGTGTGGACTGCGAGTATCTGAACTTATTAATTTGGAACTTAGTCAGATAAATATGAATCAAGGTGTAGTGAGAATTTTCGGCAAAGGTGATAAGGAAAGATTGGTACCGATAGGAGAAGTAGCTTTAGACTGGCTTTGTCGGTATTTCAAAAGATCGAGACAGGAAATTATTCAAGGACGACAGAGTGATATTGCCTTCCCTACCAGGAGCGGTAACAAAATGACGCGTCAAGCATTTTGGCATCGTATTAAGCTTCACGGAAAAAAAGTTGGATTAAATAGGTTATCACCTCACGGAGTTAGGCATGCCTTTGCTACACATTTACTAAATCATGGAGCGGATTTGCGGGTCTTACAAATGTTATTGGGACATAGTGATCTTACTACGACACAAATTTATACTCATGTTGCTAAACAGAGGTTGCAGGAATTGCATGCGAGGCATCATCCGCGAGGATAGCGTCTTTGCAGAGCCAAACGGACTTACGGAGGGAGATATTTATGAAGCGCCATTGGTACAAGTTAATTAGACTTTTAATGTCAATAATCATCTGTGTCTGCGGAGTGGGGATGGCTCGGGCGCTAGATTCTGATGACGAGAAACGGATATATGATGCGCTGAATCTGCCAAACCAAGGCCTTTTAGTTCAAACGATTTCCGAAACTATGGCTCCAGGAATTTTTGAGGTTAGGCTAGTTGATGGGCCGATCATTTATACAACTTCGGATGGACGTTATTTCTTTTCTGGAGATATTTTTTCAGTCTCCCAAGCGGGCGTGGAGAATCTTTCAGAGCAAAAGCGCGATCGTAAGCGACGGACCCTCCTTTCTCAGGTTGAGTTGGAAGATATGATCATTTTTCCCACTGATCAAGAACCAAAAACAGCTATAACTATCTTTACAGATATAACGTGTTACTACTGTCAAAAGCTGCATCGAGAGGTTCCCGAACTAACTTCGCGAGGAGTCGAGGTAAGGTATCTCGCTTATCCAAGATCAGGTGTTGGTTCCGAGGGATATCGTAAGTTAGCGACGGCTTGGTGCGCAGAAAATCCGCAACTTACGCTAACAAAGCTCAAGGCAGGTGAATCGTCTCCAGACAATGTTTGTCCCGGTAATCCAGTTGGAGCGCAATTTGCTCTTGGTCAAGAAGTTGGCGTTCGGGGTACTCCTGCGATCATCACGAGTCAAGGTAAAATGATACCTGGTTATCGGAGTGCTGATGATCTTATTGCAGATATAGGATTAAAATGAGTTCTGTCAAGATTTGCTCTGGAGTTTTCTCGCGTATTAATTGCAATTAAAGAGAGGTTTCCTTGGAAGACCAGTTTCAGAGAATAGCGCGTCTGCCGCCTTATGTATTTTCCGCCATAGGCGATCTTAAGCAGAAGGCTCGCGCGGAGGGTCAGGACATTATCGACTTTGGTATGGGTAATCCAGATCAACCCACTCCGGGCCATATTGTGGATAAGTTGATAGAGACTGTTCGTCGGTCGGATACTCATAGATATTCCCAGTCGAAGGGCATTCCAAGGCTTCGGCGTGCTATCAGTGATTGGTATATGACCCGCTATAGTGTTGAGATTGATCCAGATGACCAAGCCGTAGTAACCCTGGGATCTAAAGAAGGGTTGGCGCATCTTGCTTTGGCTACTACTGGGCCTGGCGATGCAGTTTTGGTACAAAATCCTTCCTACCCGATTCATCCCTATGGGTTCGTGATATCTGGTGCGGATATTAGACATGTTCCCATGATTAACGAACGGGAATTTTTTCTAGAGTTAGAGAAAGCGATTATCACTAGCTGGCCGAAGCCAAAAATGTTAGTGATTAGTTTTCCTTCAAATCCTACCACACACTGTGTGGAACCTATTTTTTTTGAACGAATCGTCTCAATTGCACTTGAGCATAAAATATGGGTGGTTCATGATCTGGCTTATGCCGATCTTTGTTATGATGGATATCGAGCTCCGTCCATTTTGGAGGCAGACGGTGCTCTAAATATTGCGGTTGAGTTCTTTAGTCTTTCTAAAAGCTATAATATGCCAGGTTGGCGGGTAGGGTTCTGCTGTGGTAATCATGAACTAGTGGGGGCCCTAACACGAATAAAATCCTACTTAGATTATGGAATGTTCACCCCGATACAAGTTGCCGCGATCGCGGCATTAGAGGGTGATCAGAGATGCGTTTCTGATACGATTTCTACATATCAACTTAGGCGAGATATTTTGTGTTCAGGTCTCAATTCTGCTGGTTGGATTGTAGATCCGCCAAAATCTACTATGTTTGTATGGGCGGCCATTCCTGCTTTTTATCGACCGATGGGATCGGTGGAATTCGCTAAAAAACTTTTGACCGAGGCGCAGGTTGCGGTATCTCCAGGTATCGGATTTGGAAAGTTTGGTGAGGGCTACATCCGGTTTGGTTTAATTGAAAATGAGCAGAGATCGCGTCAAGCAATACGAAATATAAAACGAATGTTTAGAGAGGACGGATTTTATGGAAGTGAGTAAATATATGGTTCTTTTCTTGTGAAGGAAATACGATTAGGTATATGTGGTACTGGTACTGTGGGAGGTGGAGTACTAGATCTGCTAACAACTAATACACATCTACTATCGGACCAAGTTGGCGCTCCTATAAGAGTGGTAAAAATTGGTTACAGAAGTAATAAGCCATTGCCGAGTAATGAGGAAATTTCCTTCTCCAAGGACATTTTGTCTCTGGCGGATGATCCCGAAATAGATATTCTTTTGGAGTTAATTGGTGGGGTTGATATTGCACTTGCGCTTGTTAGGAAAGCTATAATGAACAGAAAGCACGTCGTTACTGCCAACAAGGCGCTTATTGCAAACCATGGGGTAGAATTATTCTCCTTAGCCGAGAAGTATTCAGTAAGTCTGCGATTTGAGGCAGCAGTGGGGGGAGGTATCCCTATAATAAAAGTTTTACGAGAAAGTTTGTCAGGTAACCAGATTTCTTATATCGCTGGAATCATTAACGGTACCACAAACTATATTCTTAGCGAGATGGCAGTTTCAGGCCGCTCTTTTTCGGAAATTTTGTCAGAAGCTCAAGAACTGGGTTTTGCTGAGACTGATCCAAGTTTTGATATAGATGGTGTTGATGCCGGACATAAACTAGTGATTTTGGCCTCAATAGCTTTTGGAATTCCACTTTCTCTCGATGAACTTTATACCGAGGGCGTGAGTCAGATCAGCATAATAGATCTAAAATTTGCTAACGAACTGGGTTATAAGATTAAACATTTAGCAGTGGCGCGGATTGCAGATAGCAGATTAGAACTTCGGGTGAATCTTGCTCTAATTTCGACATCTCACTTAATATCTGGTGTTGACGGAGTAGGAAATGCTGTTTTAGTCCAAGGTTATCCCTCGGGAGAGACGCTACTATGTGGCGACGGTGCGGGCGCAGGTCCTACAGCCTCGTCTGTCGTTAGTGATGTGATTGATCTTGCTAGAAACTTGATTCTAGGACAACTCGACCAAGTAAAGCCTTTGGGATTCATGCCGACAACAGTAAAGTCCAGAGAAATATCATCTCCTGACCTGGTCGCCACCCCTTGGTACTTACGAATAGAAGCTGAGGACAGCTCGCAGGTTATGTCCTCAATTGCGGGTATTCTAGCTGAGAGGAAGATTGGTAAACAAACCGTTGTAAGTAAGGTGGTCGATAGCAATCAAAAGAAAATTCAAATTGTCATTATTACGAGTCCTTCTGCAGCTGGAAATTTATGTGCCGCGGCCGAAGAAATTGCTAGCCTCGACTCAGTCTGTGGTGCGATTACTAAAATCAGGATAGAAGATTTACCGAGTCGTAAAGAGTGAGGAGGCCCATTTGAAATATATTAGCACCCGCGGGAAGGCGTCTCCTCTTAATTTTAGCGAGGTCCTGCTGACTGGACTAGCATCTGATGGTGGTCTGTATGTTCCAGAAGTAATACCTAAATTTAGTGAAAAAGAAATTAAAGACATGTCGAGATTAAGTTATTCGGAGCTCGCATTTATTATTATTAAACCATTCGTCGGTAGTGCTATTGCCGACTATGAACTTCGAAGAATGATTTCAGAAGCTTATTCAGTATATTCACATAAGGATATAGCGCCACTGATTCAACTTAGTGATAATCAATGGGTTTTAGAACTTTTCCATGGACCAACCTTAGCTTTTAAAGATTTCGCGTTACAGCTCCTAGGTCTTCTGCTCGAACATGTGCTGCGAGAGACAGATACGCGAGCGCTAGTAATGGGCGCAACGTCAGGAGACACCGGTTCTGCAGCTATTGCTGGCTGTTCAAGGGTTCCTGATATTCCAATATTTATTTTGTATCCCTACGAGAGAATCTCTGAATTTCAACGTCGGCAGATGACTACAATGCGAGCAAAAAATTTACATATAGGAGCTTTGCGAGGATCTTTCGATGATTGCCAGTCATTGGTTAAGGCCTGCTTTAAAGATCAAAGTTTCCTTCCTAGTCACTTTAATTTAGTTGCGGTGAACTCCATTAATTGGGCGAGAATAGTAGCTCAGATAGTCTATTATTTTTACGCAGCAGTAAAGATAGGTGCTCCCGAAAAAGGGATAGTATTTTCGGTTCCAACGGGGAATTTTGGAGATATATTTGCGGGTTATGTAGCTTCACAAATGGGACTTCCAGTGGCAGGTCTGGTGATTGCGACAAACGAAAATGATGTTTTACATAGAGTGATGCAGTCAGGGAATTACAAGAAAACGTTTTTGAAGCAATCACATTCCCCCAGTATGGATATCTCCGTCTCTAGTAATTTTGAGCGGCTATTATTTGATCTCTATGATCGAGACGGAGCAGTGGTTGATGGGTTGATGAGGCGATTCGATGACCACGGGATTACGTTGAGTCCATCGGCAATGAAAAACTTTAGAGGACTGTTTTCTAGCCAGCGGATTGGTGAACGTGAGACATTACAGCAGATTTCAGATAGTTGGCGTAATAACAGATACCTCCTAGATCCTCATTCTGCTATAGGTGTTAGGGCGGCCCTAAAGTCTAAATTCCCTTCAAACATACCAGTGGTATCGTTAGCTACTGCTCATCCCGCAAAATTTACGGAAGCAATCCTTGCAGCGAAGGTAGATTGTGATGTGAAGGTGCCAAAGCATGTGGCTGATATCTTTAGTCTTGATGAAAAATACGAGGTTTTGCCAAATGATCTTGCCGAAATTCGTTCTCAAATAAATCGGTTTTTGTTGGATTAAAGACTAAAATTGATCCGAAAGATTACACGAAGATTAGTTAAAGCACCTCTGGCGGGATTCTCAGAGATTCCAGCTCCACTAAGACGTATTTATGCAGCTCGCGGAATAACGAATTGCTCTGAGCTAGATTTGGGATTAGAACATTTGGCGCTTCCGTCAACATTGATGGGTATAAAAGAAGCGGTATGTGAATTAGCAGACGCTATAGCAGACGAGTTAAAAATTCTTGTTGTTGGCGATTTCGACGCTGATGGTGCTACAGGAACAGCCTTAGCAGTCCAAGCCTTAAAAAGCTTTGGAGCGTCAGCTATAGATTATATAGTTCCAAACAGATTTGATTTTGGATATGGATTAACTCCTGAAATTGTGGAGGTAGCCAGGGAAAAAGATCCGCAACTGATTATTACCGTCGATAATGGAATATCTAGCGTAGATGGAGTCACTTTGGCTCGTGATTATAATATAAATGTAATTATCACTGATCATCACCTACCTCCTTCAGACCTACCTCCAGCGAAGGCCATAGTAAATCCTAACCAACGGGGATGTAATTTCGCTAGCAAAAATCTAGCAGGCGTCGGAGTGATCTTCTATGTGATGTTAGCCTTGAGGGCCGAACTCCGCGAGCGTAATTGGTTTCTGATGAAAAATATTGAGGAACCAAATCTCGCTTATTTTCTAGATTTAGTAGCAGTTGGGACCGTAGCAGATGTTGTGACTTTAGATTATAACAATAGAATTTTAGTAGAGGGTGGTTTGAGGCGTATTCGCTCCGCAAAAGCTAGCCCTGGTATTACAGCTTTGATAGAGGTCTCTGGTCGGGAGTTTAAGGAGATCGTATCAGCCGATTTAGGTTTTTCTATAGGACCAAGACTTAATGCGGCGGGGCGCTTAGATGATATGTCTTTAGGGATCGAATGTCTGTTAAGTCCTAATATTTCTCAGGCTAAAGCTTTGTCTGTTCAACTTGATAAATTGAATCAGGATAGAAAAGATCTTCAAGAAAAAATGACAGCTACAGCTGAGGAAGCACTATTAAATATTGATTATGACAAGAAGGAAAACTCTAGGAATGGAATTGTTATTTACGATTCTTGTTTACATCAGGGTATTATTGGTATCGTGGCTGGGCGAATAAAAGATAAGTTTTATCAACCCGTTTTTGTTTTTGCTGACTCAAGTACTGGCTCGCTTAAAGGTTCAGGTAGATCAATCACGGGAGTGCATATGAAAGACATTCTCGAGGTGATTGCCTCTAGAAATGAGGGACTTATAACTAAATTTGGTGGGCACGCAATGGCAGCTGGATTGACCCTTGATAAAAATTCCTTAGACCAATTTAGAGAAAGCTTCCAGGAAGTAGTGGAAGAGTCTATGGAAAATATAGCAGTTAAAAATTATATCGAATCTGACGGAGAATTTGCGTCGGATTGGTTTAATCCATCAGATGTGCGTGCTATCTCAATGGGAGGGCCTTGGGGTCAAGGCTTTCCAGCGCCAATTTTTGATGGTTGCTTTGCTGTTTTATCTAGTCAAGTGATTGCTAACCGTCATTTAAAGCTCAGTCTAGAAGTGCCTGATTTTTCTCATTTGCTTGATGCGATAGCGTTCAATGTTGACTATGATATCTTGAACACTGAAATTATTCGAAAGGTTGAGATAGCCTATCGTATGGAGATAAATTGTTTTCGTGGATACGAATCTATACAGGCTGTCATAGAACAAATATCGATCGTCAATTAAGTGATTTGACCGGGCATTTACAATAGTAAATTTTGCGACTCGTGATACTTAATGAACTGTAGACAAGGACTGAGGTAAACTCGTCCTAACACTTAAGGAATTGATTTTTCATGCTTGAAATAAACTCGTTACTGCAAAACTTAAAAAATATTCAATCTCGAACAGAAGTTCTTAGGGGGTATCTTTGACTATGATGAAAAGAAAGATCGACTAAAGGAGCTAGAGCTGGAGCTGGCAGATCCGAGCATTTGGGAAAAACCTATCAGAGCACAAGAATTAGGAAAAGAAAGAGCGGACTTAAGCACAATTGTAGAATCTGTTAAAAAGTTAAGTAGTGGAGCAGAGGACACAATTGATCTGTTATATATGGCTTCCGAAGAGAATGATGAAAATGCGTTACAGATGCTTCAGACTGACGTAGCTAAACTTCAAGAGCTGCTGGAGCAACTTGAATTTCGTCGTATGTTTAGCGGCGAGACAGATGAGAATAATGCATTTCTGGATATTCAGGCAGGATCAGGGGGTACAGAAGCGCAAGATTGGGCAGAAATGCTTCTACGAATGTATCTGCGGTGGGGTGAAGCGCATAATTTTAAGACTGAATTGATAGAGCTATCTTCCGGTGAAGTGGCGGGAATAAAGAGCGCTACCGTGCAGTTTGAGGGAAACTATGCTTTTGGTTGGCTTCGAACAGAAACTGGTGTTCACCGACTTGTAAGGAAATCCCCTTTTGATTCAGGTAGTCGCAGGCATACTTCGTTTGCTTCAGTCTTCGTGTCCCCAGAGATCGATGAGAAGTTTGAGATAGAAGTAAACCCTGGTGATCTTAGAGTAGATACCTATCGAGCCAGTGGTGCAGGGGGACAGCATGTCAACAAGACTGATTCTGCAGTTCGCTTAACACACAATCCTAGTGGTATGGTAGTGCAGTGCCAGAGCGAGCGATCACAGCACCAAAACCGTGACAATGCCATGAAATTGCTGCGCGCTAAATTATATGAAATGGAGATACTAAAGCGAAGTGAGGAAAAACAGCTTCTGGAGGATAGTAAATCCGTTATCGGCTGGGGAAGTCAGATTAGATCGTATGTTCTTGATGATTCAAGAATAAAAGATCTCAGAACTAATGTAGAAACTAGTAATATCCAGGCAGTTTTAGATGGTGCAATTGACGATTTTATAGAGGCTTCTCTCAAGAGCGGCCTTTAGGAGGATGGAACATGAGCGATCAGGAGTCGTCAAAAATGATTAATGATGAGAATAGTCTCATTGCTGAGAGGCGAACTAAATTAAATAAGCTGCGGGAAAAGGGGAATCCCTTTCCAAATCACTTTAGGCGAACAGCCACGGCTGAATGGCTTCAGAACGAGTATAAGAACACCACTAAGCAGGAATTAATTTCGCTATCTTCGGAGTATGCTGTTTCGGGAAGGCTCATTCGTAATCGAGGTTCCTTCTTGCTTCTTAAGGATGGTGGGAGCCAAATCCAGCTTTATGTGAATCATAAAGTACTACCCACATTTATATTAGATGAAATAAATGGTTGGGATCTTGGAGATATAGTAGCTGCTAAAGGAAACATACAGCGCTCTGGCAAAGGAGAGTTATATATTGATATGGAGGAAGCCCAACTATTAACTAAGGCCCTTAGGCCACTACCTGACAAATACCATGGTTTGACGGATCAGGAACTGCGCTATCGACAGAGATATGTAGATCTAATAGTAAATGATGATTCTAGAAGAGTTTTTGAGACAAGATCAAAGGCTGTCAGTTTTATTCGAAAATTTATGGACTCCAACAATTTTATAGAAGTGGAAACTCCCATGATGCACCCAATCCCAGGAGGAGCTGTTGCCCGACCTTTTGTAACTCACCACAATACTCTAGGACAGGATATGTTTTTACGTGTGGCCCCGGAGCTCTATTTAAAGCGCTTAATTGTAGGTGGGTTTGATAAAGTTTATGAATTAAATAGAAACTTCCGTAACGAAGGTTTATCTACCAGGCATAATCCAGAGTTCACTATGCTGGAGTTTTATTGGGCGTATGCTGATTACCATGACGCGATGAATTTAACAGAAAGTATGATTCGGAGTTTGTTTGATTCAACAGTGGAAGAAAGCATTCTGAAGTATCAGGACGATGAGCTTAATCTAAAAAAGCCGTTTGTTACGATGACCGTGGCTGATGCATTAATCCTATACAATGATCAACTCGGGGAAGAGCAGCTTCATGATCTAGGCGAATTAAGAAAATACGCGGAACTAATAGAATTAGAGTGGGATGAATCTTGGGGTATAGGCAAAATACAAATAGAAATTTTTGAAAAGACAGTCGAGCCTAAACTGATTCAACCAACATTTATCATCGAGTATCCTGTTGAAGTTTCACCTCTAGCTAGGAGAAATGACCAAGTGTCTACTGTGGCAGATAGATTTGAGTTATTTATCTGTGGACGCGAGTTGGCAAATGGATTTTCGGAGCTTAACGATTCTGAAGATCAAGCTGACAGATTTAACGCACAGGTAAAAGATAAAGAGGCTGGTGACTCAGAAGCTATGCATTTTGATTTTGATTATGTGCGAGCACTGGAGTATGGCATGCCTCCAGCGACCGGAGTAGGAATTGGTATTGATCGCCTAGTAATGTTGCTGACTAATACAAAATCTATTCGGGATGTGCTACTTTTTCCGCATATGAGAACCGAGAATTAGTGTGCTCCACTAGAGTTATTATGACAAACTCTTTAGTTTGAATGTGGTGATAGGACTATGCAGAAAACCATCTTGAGCTTAGTTTTTCCTTTGATTATCATGATCGGCGGATGCGTCTCAAAACCCGCTGAAAACGTTTACATGAATACTAACGAAGCGTCATCTAAACGAGCCGAAAGTGAAAATTATTTGATAACGAAGTCTATGGAACTTGATAGAAGAGATGTCTCGTTTCTAGAGCGAGGCTTTAAAGCACTAGCTGATGGAAATCATATTTCTGCTGTACAATTTTTCCAACGCCATTCCAGAACTAATAATATACTTACTGCGGATTGGGAGGCTGCAGTAGCAATAGGCTATGTGAGTATGCTCCCCGGGAGTCCATTTTATGATATGAAAGCTGTTAGAGTGAGTTACACTCAACTTGCGACATGGCCTATTGATGAATCGTTGGTTAATTCTCAAATAGTTTTGATGTGGGATGCATTGGAGGCATTTGTGTCTTTACACCGGCAGATAAGAGACTTGCAAAAAGATAACGATGTCTTGGAGGAAAACCTAGCTAAGCGAGAGAGCGCACTTAGACGCTTGCGTGAACTGACGTTGGGCCAGCAACGGGAAGTTGCACAATAAAAGTTGATCCCGAACCCTCCAGGCTTTCTACGTCGATTGTTCCTCCCATAAGAGTGCACAGCTCCCGACATATAGCCAACCCTAAGCCAGTGCCACCATAATTAGCACTCATTGTATTATCAGCTTGGACAAAAGCCTGAAATATTTTTTCCTGCTGAGATTGATTTATTCCTATCCCTGTATCACTGACAGAAAACCTAAGCCAATCCGATTGTACATCATCTATTTTTGCACTTACTTTAATTTCTCCTTTTGTTGTAAATTTGCAAGCGTTACTTAGTAGATTGGTAAATATTTGGCCAAACTTTGTTCTGTCATTACACATCAAAGGAAGAGAATCTAAGGCTTCGATCTCCAACTTATTTTCGTTTTGCTTAAGTAATGGCTCAAGTGATTGACAGACTTGAGTGATAATTTCTTGTGGATAGAAGTCTTCATTATGAAACATCATTTTTCCAGTTTCTATTTTTGATAAGTTGAGGATGTCATTTATTAGATTAAGTAAATGGCGCCCTGATCCAACGATTCTGTCAAGGTCTTTATAGAATTGATCTCGACTAAGCTGATGTGAATGGTCTCGTAGCTCATCTTGTAGCATTTCGCTATAACCAATAATACCAGTTAGAGGTGTTCGAAACTCATGGCTTACATTTGCTAAAAAACGCGTCTTTGCTTGATTAGCATCGTCAGCGGAATCTCGCGCTTCTCGGACTTCATTGATAGCTATTTTCAACTTATCTGACATCGTATTGAAAGCACGACCTAGGTCACCGAGCTCACCTTCATCATGTGGTAGATTAATTCTATAATCTAAATTTCCGCTACCAAACTGTTCAGTTCCGACTCTAAGACGCTTTAGAGATTTATTGGTGTATTTAATCAAGAAAAATCCCAAGATAGTAGTTAAAAAGATCGACATAATGAAGCCAATCGCGTTGATCGTGTCACTTAAAGCTATGGTGTTATCAATCTCTTCTGCTCTTTGTGAAGCAAGTAGAGTTTGCTGCGTAGAGAGTTCTGTTAAATGAAGTAGGGTATTATCAAATGGTGTCTTGTCGTTAACATTTACCGATAATGCAGGCCGATTATATTCCTGATAAAATACCCGCCACATGTTTAGTAATTTTTGACTGCTCTCCCAGAGGCTTTGATACTTTTCATTAGTTGATTCGGGTTTTTGTATTCCCAGTTCGAGGATCTTGTTGAGGATATTATTTACATTTTCTTCAGCCAGGTTTCGCTCAGCTTGACCTAGAGACTGTCCAGTCGTTCTGAAGATGGCAAGTTCCTGCGTAGCCTGCTGTTGAGCGTCTAAAAGCCGTTCAAGTTCTCGAGAAATTTGAGTTGCGTAGATTGCTTCCCTATAGGCCACCATACTTTCACTTCGGGCATAACTTCCCCAAAAATGTGTCAGCACGTTAATTGCGAATAAAATAAGTATTGCGAGAAGAGAAAAAGTTAATCGCTTTCTTAAGCTCATTTTTCTGATACTTGCTTTATTTTACTCAGTAACTCAGGAAAATCGATCGGCTTAGTCGCATAATCAACACACCCAGCTTCTAGTGCGGCTTGGCGATCTCTCTCCATGGCATGCGCTGTAAGTGCAACGATAGGAATAGTTTTGAGACGAGAATCCTTCATGGCTTCTCTACATGCAGTCCAGCCATCCATTATTGGAAGATTCATATCCATCAGAACTACATCTGGTCTGTTCAGGCTCATTTGCTCTAGTGCCGCCTTACCATTTGTAGTAGATTCCACTATGTACCCTGCGCGAGACAGTCGTCTGACAAGCATATCTCTATTCATTTCATTATCTTCTACGAGTAAGATTTTCATTTACGAGATCTCTTGGTATCCCAAGATATTGAATGAACTAAGAGAGGTTTTGTTAAGCCCTTTACTTTAATCTCTCTGCTACTGAACATCCCATAGCGATCTCGCAAATTTTTCTTGGTACTGTCAGATACGAGTATCTCCCCACCGCGAGTTTTATCCTCGATTCGTGAAGTCACATTCATTGGATAACCAACAAAGCCATATTTGCTCCTTCTTTCAGAGCCAATATTACCGGCGATTACAGAACCAGTATTAATAGCAATACCGGTTTTAACCATTGGGAGGTTGTCACTAGCATTTTTTTGATTTACATCTTTCATGGCTAATTGCATTTTAATAGCGCATCTGACTGCTCGATCAGCATCATCTGAATTGCTGCGGGGGGCACCAAAAACGGCGAGAATCGCGTCGCCAAGAAATTCATCAATAGTTCCATCGTGCTCCATTACAATATCTGACATTGCTTCTAGGTAGCGATTAAGCAGTTTTACTACCTTTGCTGGTGGTAGAGTTTCGGTAAGCTTGGTAAAACCTCTAATATCGGACATTAAAATGGTAACTTCACGCAGATCACCTCCTAATTCCAAGCCTTCTGGCGCTTCTAGTATTTGTGAAACTATATCATCCGATAGATATCGTCCAAATGTAGTTCTAATGAATCTTTCACTTAGTTCCAATTGTTTTCGATATGTTTCTTCCCTATCATGCCAGCGTTTTCGATCTATTCCTGCTTTAATCCTTGCTCTGAGCAGTACTGGATTAAATGGTTTGAATAAATAGTCGTCTGCTCCAGCTTCGATACACTTAATAATTTCGGCAATGTCTTGCTGACCAGATATCATAATCACGGAGATGGCGCGAAAACGCGCGTTCCCCTTGATTTTTTGGAGCACTTCCATGCCATTCATAACAGGCATTAAAAGATCAAGTAAAACTACATCTATTTCTAAATCTGATAAAAGCTTCAGCGCTTCTTTTCCGTTAGAGGCCGTGACAACCTGGAGACCATTTGTTTTTAGCTGTCTTTGCATTAGAACTAGATTTTCTTCTCTATCGTCAACTGCCAAAATTTGACCCGCTAACTGATTAAGCTGAGTTTCGGTCGAATATTCCTTAGTCAATTTTTCCTGTTCGGATTTTATTGAGCCTACTTCCATTTTACGCTCGGCTGTTAAATTGATAACAGTCGTAATTTTAGTCATTATCTCTGTGGCCGCGCTATTCTCAAGTTCAAATTCCTCTGAAAGTATTTCGATATATCCATGAAGAGCAGATAGAAGATTCATTATCTCATGATCATCTTTTTTAGAATTTTCAGAACTGGTCAAATCCCTTAAATACTCGCCAACTCGCCAAATTCCACTAAAATCTTTCTTCGAAGCTTCACTGAGCTCATGTTCGAAAACGTTGTATTCGCACTTTAGTAATTCCAAGAGAGATAATAAACTGGTCGGATCAAAGCTATTCATTTGTAAATCGATATCTACTTTCTTATGGGCTTTTGATTGAAAACATAGTATAGCTGGGCCTCGTTAGCAGGGGAAACGCAGTTATATAAAAAAAGCTTGGTCAAATTAAAGGAAAAGCTTCGCTGCTGTTTCGGATTGCGTTAAGATTGGGGCCTAGGATTCTAATTGAGTATAGCTATCATGTTGCAGCATGTTGAGTTATTTAAAGGTCTGTCTCAGGAAGAGTTAGAAGCACTACAAGAGAGCAGTCTTAATCGTTCTTTTCCTCGAAATACAGTAGTTATTCATGAAAATGATCCTGCTGATTCCTTATTTATCATTGAAAGCGGGAAAGTGAAAGTTTACTGCAGCGATAAAAATGGTAAAGAGTTTATTATGAATACTCAGACGGCAGGGGACTATTTTGGTGAGCTAGCGTTATTGGATGATTCAACTAGGTCTGCATCTGTCCGTACTGTTGAGAAGTCCGTTTTTAGTGTGGTTTATAAAGAAGATTTTAATCGTGTTCTGGATGAACATCCTAAAATCGCGAAAAAATTGATCTTCAACTTAGCGCAACGCGTTAGAAAACTCACCGCTGACGTCAAGAGCCTAGCTTTGCAGGACGTATATGGTCGTGTTGCAAATGTATTGATGGACTTATCAGAGGAACGTGGAGATGGAACTTTGCTCATTCCAGAGAAACTGACGCAGCAAGATATCGCTGATAGAGTTGGAGCATCTAGAGAAATGGTTGCCAGAATACTTAAAGACCTCACAATAGGCGAGTACATCCGATTTGAAGGTAGGCACATTGTCATAAATACTAGGTTGCCAGCAAAATATTGAAGGGAAAATACTTCTATTCTTCAGCTTGATCCTCCCATCGAGACGCAGTCACGTGAAGCCTGCCTAGGGCCATCCTGGCTACTAATGGAGTGCCAGATTTTACTTCTGAACGATTTTTAATGGTGGTACCATTATTCGTGGTTAATAAAGCATACCCTCGATCGAATACTTTATTGGGATTGATCGCGTCTAAAATTTTTACTTTATGCGAAAGTTGAGTTTCTATTAATGTAAATCTCCGTTTCAGTGCTTTGATAAGCAGAGTTTTATTACTATTAAAAAGGCTATTCAACAAAGTGGCTTGATTAATAGGTGAGATGGTGAGTAACTTTCTCCGGGAATTGGCTAATCGAAATTTTTCTAGCTCTATCTTATTTTTAATTGTCTTTATCAATATTTGCTCTAAATGATCGGTCTTTTGGCTTTGATCTTGCAGTTGAAGTTTAGGATGTCTGAGCCTTTTTTTTAGGTATTCAGCCTTAGACTTCGTCACTAATATTCTAGATGCTATACTTTTCTCGAGAAGTAAAGCATTTCGCTTAAGCGTTTTTTCCCAAATCGATTGATCTGGGCTCACAAGTTCTGCCGCTGCTGTAGGGGTAGCAGCCCTTAGGTCGGATACTAGATCTGCGATGGTAATGTCTACTTCATGACCGATAGCCGATATAATCGGGATGTTACAATTAAAGATGGTTCTTGCTAGATTCTCATCATTAAATACTGAGAGATCTTCGAGAGATCCACCTCCTCTTGCCAATATTATTACATCTAAACCTATCGAGTCTTGCTTCTTCCACTGCGCTATTTTTTCTATAGCATTAGATATTTCGATTATCGCACTTGAACCTTGAACTGTTACTGGCAAAACATATATTTCTAAACTAGGGCAGCGCCTTTTTAAGGTTTTCAAAACGTCTTGAATCACTGCACCATTCAGAGAGGTAATTAATCCGATAGCCTTAACGTTAGGAGGTATTGGCTTTTTACACCCCTGTGAAAAAAGACCCTCTTCAGCGAGCTTTTGTTTAAGCTTTTCAAAAGCGACCTGATGTACTCCGAACCCAGAGGACTCGATATGTTCCGCAATAAGTTGATATTCCCCTCTGCCTTCATATAACGAAACTTTTCCTCTCAAACGAATTTTTTCACCATTATCTGGTATTTGCCTAATGCGTATATTCCTATTTCGAAACATTGCACACCTAACCTGAGCTTTCTCATCCTTGAGTGTAAAATACCAATGACCGGAAGATGGTCTACTAAAGTTAGATACTTCTCCCTCTACCCACACATAGCCATAGTGACCTTCAAAAAGTCGTCGTACACTTCGGTTGAGTTCGAATACTGAAAGAATAGAACTGGGAACTTGCGTATTCAAATATTAAAATCCAGTCATCATAATAAGTTTAGTTTACCAGCATAGAGTTAAAGAACTATAATTATATGTTAATCGCGTGTGGGCCAATTAGGGACCAAAAATGCTAAGACTAATTGAAGAATTAGGGACCAAAAATGCTAAGACTAATTGAAGAAGCATTAACTTTTGATGATGTTCTTTTGTTACCAGGTTACTCTGAATGTGTGTCTACAGAGGTCTCTCTTAAGACGCGTCTAACGAGAGATATAGATTTAAATATTCCTCTAGTATCTGCATCTATGGATACGGTGACAGAGCATGCGTTAGCAATTGCTCTGGCTCAGGCTGGAGGTATTGGTGTAATCCACAAAAATATGAGTTTGGAAAGGCAAGCAGAAGAGGTTAGACGTGTAAAAAAGTTTGAAAGCGGTGTCGTGAAAAACCCTATTACCATACAACAAGATGCGTCAGTTTCTCAACTCATGGAGCTGACCACGGCGAACGGAATTTCCGGTGTTCCAGTTATGCGAGGAGATGATCTCGTTGGGATAGTAACCAGACGCGATCTCAGGTTTGAGACCA
>CABYJX010000017.1 GCA_902519405.1 uncultured Gammaproteobacteria bacterium | reverse complement strand
ATTCAAAAGCGGAGTTTTCACCCCAAACAATCAGAGGTATTTTAAATCTTGTCGCTAAGGTAAGAGGGATATTGAATATGGCCAAATGCATTGGGATACCGGTGGAACCAAGACGCGTGAAGGTCTTAATCATAAATTGCGCTTCAATCTCAGGATTTATTTGATAGTCAATATGATCTACTCCAAGAGAAATTAGGTTTTCCAGGTTTTCACGTCCCACCTTGGTTCGCACTGGGGTTTTCCAGGTTACTGCCAGAGGTTTTAAACCATACTCAAGGCACTTGATTGTCTGCCAAGTACTATCTTTTCCTCCGCTTACTGGAATTACACAGTCATAGTGCTCTGATCGAGATTTAGCATGCGCCACCACATTTTTGAATTTATTTTCTCGCGCCTCCCAATCGATTTCATTCTTAGTAAGGTGAGCTCTACAAGCATTGCATTTTCCGTCGTCGCAAATTTTTAAATTCGGACGAGTATTTGGTAGGACGCAAGTGCTGCACCATTTCAAGCTGCTGCATTCTCCAAAAAGTATTTTGCACAAATGAAATTAAATAAAAATTTACTTCTACTATTCTCAATTTTCCCCGGATTGAGTATAGATTCGATTTCATCTCGTTTAATAACGTCAAAAATTGGGCTGTCCGCCAGAAGTTCCTTACGAACTTCTATATCGGCCACATCCAAATAATCAAACAATGGCACGTTGAAACCTATTTTCCTCGGATTATCTATAACTTCATTCGGCGCCAATCCGCGAACAGCATCCCGCAAAACTGATTTTGCAAGACCGCCTCTAACAAGATGTCGTGTAGGGATACTTTGACAAGTTTCGAACAACATTCTGTCTAAAAAGGGAGATCTATTCTCGATCGAGTAATACATCGCGTTTAAATCATCCTCGTGCAAAATGACAGGAACCGACTCGTGAAATAATTCATTTGCCATCCGATTTCGAAGCAGACTCTCGGAATATCTAGCTTCGTAAAACTCCTCGGAGAAAGGTTCACATAGCATCTCAGAAAAAGTATCTGCGTCTAAATAAATATGATCACGCTGTGACGGGTTCTTGAGGAAATAATCAGGATCTTTAAGGAATGGATTTCGTACAATTGGGCTGACTATCTCTTGCCACTCCTTCACAGCTTCTTTATATCTAGCACTGTCACCAATTATTTTCATCTCATGAATATACGCATTATGGTGATCAAAATATCCGCTAAATAATTCATCCGCAGCAGTTCCGCTCACAGAAACTTTATATCCAGCTTTATGAATTGCTTGCATCAATTGCCACTGCGCATAATAGGTAATGGTGTAAATAGGTGCGTCATGATAGTTGATTAAGTTTTTCACATTTTCAAGAAAATTGGCAGTTGATATAGGTACTTCAGTATGACGTAACTCAAGATTCTTAACAGATACCTCGACCATATCGCGCTCCTCATAACGACTATCAGTATTCATAATCGTAAAGCCATGAACATCATAGTCGAACTCACGTTTTGCAATTGAGATAAGTGCATTAGAATCTACGCCACCACTCAAACAAAAAGCGATAGGAACATCCGAACGCAAGCGGAGCTCTACCGATTGAATCAATGCATTCTTGACCCGCGAGACTGCCTCTTGATAGCTTATGGAAGGGTCTTGCTGATCAAAAGTCGGCGACCAGTACTTTTTAGTTTTTACTTCATTGGAACTATACACCTTATAGGTCCCTGGAGAGATCTCGCTCAAGCCCTCAAAAAATGTATTACTGCTTTTATAAATGGACTTGTAACCATTAACCAAATAACGTTTAAGTTGTGTTTGATTAACCTCCAGTTTTCTGCCTAAGAGAGCAAAAATAAACTTTGGCTCTGAGCCAAAAAATAAATCTTCATGGCTTTCATATATGTAAAGAGGTTTCTCGCCAAATCGGTCTCGGCATAAATATAACTGTTCGTTTGCAGAATCGAACCAAGCAAAAGCCCACATTCCCTCACAAAGTGATACGCCCTCTATCCCGTCCCTTACTAATAACTCTGATAAAACTTCGGTATCGCTAGACGTGGTGAACCGGTCAGCGGTTGTTGCTAAACGTCCTTTGAGCTCAAGATAATTATATATTTCCCCATTGAAGCACAAGCTGTTATTTCCATTTAAAAAAGGCTGTCTTGCACGGATATTTAGATCAATAATACTCAAACGAGAATGGAGTAAATTAAGAAATCTTCCATCTTGAGTTTTGATCGCGTAGGAGCCAGTATCATCAGGACCACGACGCTGCATGAGAGCCTGGCATGTTTCGATCCGTTCTGGAGGTGGTGGCGTTCTACCAAAGTAACCTGCAATTCCACACATCCTAATCAAACATCTCCATCAAGATATTTTGTCCTATACCAATATCACATTTTAATCTTTTTCCAATTATTTCTTGGGTAAACTGAGGAGAAAGACCATCAGCCGGACGGAGCCAATCTAGATCTTCTGCTGAAACTATCTTCCCAGCATGAAGGTCTTGGCGCGCCACTATCGAGCGCCGGGCATTCAATGAAGAAGATCGTTCAATTTCTTGGCATTCCTTCTTTTTACTCCCCATTACTTTCGAAACCTCTCTAATTCGATCTGCAAGTAATCTTAGTTCGTCAGGATCAGCGGACAATTGATGATCTCGAAAATCTGAAAAATGCTTGTCAATTGTAAAATGTTTTTCAACAATTCTAGCGCCGGCCGCCACAGCAAGAACTGCCACTTCAATTCCCTCAGTATGATCCGAATAGCCGGCAAAATCACATTGTAATTGCAACGATTGAATCGTTGCTAGATTAGCTTGGTCTGCCGGCGCGGGATAAGAAGACACACATTGCAGGAGTGCCAAACCTGGAGATAAATCTCGCAGATTCCAATGTGCTCTTATTAGACTGCATGCAAGGTCTACTTGGCGCTCACTACTCATGCCAGTTGATAAAATAATTGGCTTACCCGTGTCACCTACTCTTCGTAGCAAAGGAGCGAAATCATTATCTCCCGAAGCGATCTTGAAAGCGGGCACCAAATCATTTAACCAAGAAACCGCATCGACGCTGAAGGGAGTGGACATAAATATGATTCCCGCGCTTTCAGCCGCCAAAGCTAGACGCTCATGATCTTCACGGCTAAGTGCAAAACGTTCCAGTTGACTTAATCTTATCATATCTGTTGTGCGCACTAGCCGCTGGGGGGGTGATGGTCTGGAACTTTGCTACATCTGCACCTGCCTCTGCCGCCAGGTAAATAAGCCTTTCAGCAAGCTCCACGTCACCCTCATGGTTATTTCCGATTTCGGCGACCAGCAGAACCTTGTGATTTAAGTCTACGTTTCCTATTTTCATTGTGTTTTTTTAGCCTTACTTTTTTCTGCAGCAAGTTCTCCATGGAAATGAAATACATTTTGAGACGAAACTAAATTTAATCCTGCGGCAAAATAAAAATTTATAGACGCCGTATTACAAGCCTGAGTTCCAACCTTTACCTTATTTGATTCTCCCGTGTTAGTTGGATGATTTATTAAATGAGCAAACATTTGAGAACCAAAACCGTTACCTATTCCCTCAGGTGAGACCGCAATCAGATCAATAACGATATAGCTCTGGTGATTAATGAAAAACTGTAAGAATCCGGATATGGTATTATTGATTATCGCCACAAGCATTCCGTCACCACGTTCACCCCGGAAATAATTACCCGCCCACAAACCTTTAATTTTATTTGCTAATTGATTTGGGATGTATGGATCCAAGTGGAATCGCGAATAGCTGAAAGCTGTCTCTGCAATCTTAACGACAGCTTCTTCATCTTGTTCGACGGCAGGCCGCACGATACAGTCACCGGGAGGAATCTTTGCGCCAAGTCCTTCAAAGACCAGAGAGGTCTCGACATGAATAAAGCCAAGCCGCTGCATCTCCGCTGATGTTTCAAGGTCAGTAGTTGGAATTTTTAGTGTTGCGAATACTTCGGACGAGCTCAGTTCATTTGACATCAAGGTGGTCAGTGAGCAACCTTTATCTGACAAATGTAAGTTAAAAGATGGTCTAGACAATATTTTGCTTAACCATTTATCCTTATTTATCTCTAATTGAAGAGACATAATTTAGTATGACAAACTTATATTATCTTTGAAGTAATTCTGGATGACTCTTTACAAAATCGAGGTACCAATCAATATATCGATTGAAACCATCCTCTATAGGATACTGTGGTTCGTAACCGAGGAGATTACGCGCTTTATCAATACTTAAAGTTCCCCTCTCCGGCATTAAGTCATCTCGAGGCTGGTGGTCTAGACCAATTTTTGGAAAGCGCATCAAGACTATTTCCGCGAGGTCATTTAAGCTTCGTGCCGACCCATAGGTAAGATTGAAAATTTGATTTATTACTCCATCCTTTTCCTTTACGATACATCGGACTATTCCTTGAATTAGATCTTGAACATAAGTAAAGTCAAGTGTATCCATACCATCACCGTTGACAGTTAGATTCTTTCCACGAATAGCATTTTCTATGAAAGCCTGACCTACGCGACGGCTTACACAGCGCTCCCCGTACAGTGCAGACGGACGCAAGATAGTAAAAGGCATATCAAAGACCTGATTATAAGCTATGACAAGTTTTTCTCCCGAGTACTTAAGTGCTCCATAGATACCAATTGGTTCGCAATTTCGATCTTCTTCCACAGCATCACCTCCAAAATCACCGTATACCATCGATGAGGAAAAATAGATGAAGTGAGGTTGGAACCCCTTTACAGAATCCAGTGCATTCTCCAGGGTGCGCATGCTATGATCGAAGGTATGATAGGGATCTTTATTAGCTCTGTTAGCATGTGCTACAGCTGCAAGATGAATAACAGTGTCGGGTTTTAACTGACCGAGGTGCGGGGATAAAAGTTGGTAATCTCTAGCATCAACGATATGCAATGGAACTTCGGCCTTTCGCAACCGTGCTAGTCGATCATAAGCGAATTCAAGATACAAATCCGAATCAGACCCTTGCTGAATTCCACTTGTCAAGGCTCCCAGATTGTTGACTTGCAGGCTATCCAACACATGAACCTCTGCTCCTAACTCTTGGAGCCTCAACGCTAGATTATGTCCTATAAACCCAGCGCCACCAACTAGAGCTATGCGCTTTCCTTCTAAATTCATATCCATTAGCGTAATTCCCGCAAAGAACTCTTGACAGTATCTACCATATAATCCGTGTCTCCCTCCTTAAGGTGTGGCCCTACTGGGAGTGCGACAGAAGCTTCACTGAGCTCGAGGGCGCCAGGAAAGTTTTTTCCTTCCAAACCGTATTTTTCTCGATAATAGCTTAATTGTGGGACCGGTCCCGGATAATAAACGCTGACACCCACACCCTTAGCTCTTAGAGAACTAATAAACTCGAACCGCTTATCCGCTGCGGCACCAATTAGAACTATCACGAGACAATAGTGCGCATGCTGAAATACATCATCTCCATCTGCCAAGAGTGAAATCTCAGTAACATCTTCAAGCGCTCTTCTTAATTTCTCGTTATTAGCATGGCGTAGCTCTAAAAACTCATTCACCCGCTTTAATTGCTCAATTCCGACGGCTGCCTCGAGCTCGTTCATACGATAGTTGTAACCTAACATATCAACATCGTAAAGCCCCGGGACAACTCTCTCACCGACCATCTTATCGTATCCAAAGGCTTTCATTCGAGCCACTTTATCAGCGAGTTCTCCATGTTTGGTCGCAAACATGCCGCCTTCCGCTGTTGTAATATGTTTCACTGGATAAAAAGAAAAAGATCCTGCATCTCCTAGTAAACCTACATGCACACCTTTATATCGAGCACCAAGCGCAAGTGCAGAATCCTCTATAACTAGTAATTCATATCTACGAGCCAGTTCATTGACCCGATCCATATCTACCGGTAATCCAAGATAGTGAACGACGCAAATAGCTTTAGTAGATGACGTAATGGCCTTCTCAACCAGATCCAAATTAATATTGCCAGTCCTTGAGTCGATGTCTACAAACACTGGCGTCGCGCCACAATATTCAATGGAGTGTGCAGTGGCCACATGTGTTTGTGCAGGAAGGATAACTTCGTCCCCTGAACCCACACCTAAACTCACATAGGCGAGATGTAAACCTGAAGTACACGAAGAAACACTGTGAGTATGGCCGCCACCAATGAAAGAAACAAAATCCTCCTCAAATTGACGAGCACGAGGGCCGTGGACAAGTTGAGGTCCTTCCAAGACTCTTGTTACCGCCTCAATTTCCTCTTTACCTAAAATGGGTTGCCCGAATGGAATATTTCTCATATAAAAATCTATCTTAACTATTGACTATTAACGAATTCGGGTCTGCCTGATTTGAGCGACTTATCCACCGCTAAGCAGACCGATACTGCAGCAAATGGATCTAGCTCATGCAAACGTGCTGACCCTTTAGTAATTATGGAGCTTACGAAATCAGGTATCAGATCTCCCTTATTGACTCCTGGGTAGGCGCTCTTAACAGGACTTGGAACTGCGTCCTGTCTGCAATTAGTATATATGAGCCCCTCATCGATACCGTTTACGAAAGTTCCATTAGTTCCATATAAGCTGACCCTGTGGAAATGAGGATGAATACATCCAAAGTTTGCTCCAACCTTACCAATAGTACCATTCGAAAACTTTAACCATGATAGGACCATATCGGGCGTTTCGAAGGAAGCACCCCTACTGCAGATCTTATTACCAATCGCAGATACCTCTATTATGGGCGAATCAACCAGCCAAGCGAGCAAATCAACCATATGGATGCCACCACCCAACATCACGGAGTAGTCACGAATTTCGCCTCGCCAACCTTGTAATAATTTATATAGTCGACCGTAATTATAATCTGCTTCTACGTTATACAAAATTCCAAGCTCTCCTGCCATAATACGAGCACGAACATCTTGAAAACGTTCGCTCTTTCTCAATATTGTATTGCTGGCTAGCCTCAATTCTGGTCGCAAAGCTAATGCAGCTTTGATTTTAGTCAGCTCTTGTTCGGTTAAACATAATGGTTTTTCACAAAACACATGCAATCCCGCATGGATAGAACTAAGGACATGATCCGCGTGGTGGTGATCGTAGCTAGCTACCGAGATCACATCAATATCTGCTTGATTAATCAAGGTATCTGCTGAATCATAAAAACGACATTCTGGATATTTATTTGCAACTAAATCTCGCTTAAGCGGATCGAAATCACAAAGAGCCACAACTTCTGCCCCAGCATCTCGAAATCCCTGAATGTGCTGTTCACCAACCCCGAGACCAACGATACCGACTTTTAAAATGACAGCATCACCTCACGATCAAGTCGATTAACTACATCTATCACTTGTGCCATCGAATGCTGATGGTAGGGTTCACCCAATAAATTCAGTATTGATTCGAAACGCTTCATATCTTCATCGGTATCTACTGATAACTGCATATTCTCTAGCGACGTATCATTAGCAATATTTAAAATTCTAAAACTCTCAGGATCTAAATAGATTGCTTCGGTTACATGTTCTTTTTGAGTCTGGGATAGTTTACTAGCAACGAGTCTTTCTAAAGCTGATATCGATAGTATCTCTATAGATTGACCTTTTGGAAAGGTTCGTTGCTGAACATTCGTGACTAAATCAAGTTCATCATCTTTTCTAAAAATCGAGATAAATCGATCCACTTGATAGTGATCGAGCAAAGGACTATCACCACAAACTCTCACTACGGCATCAGCCTGTAACTCACTCGCTGCATTCAAGATACGCTGTGCTACGTTATAAAGAGAGCCTCTATAACATCTGACTGATTTAGATATTGCAAACTCAAATAGAGGGTCATCCGACACTTCTTCTGAAGTAGCTAAAACGATTTCATCTAGTTGGCTGCAACACCGGAGACGTTCTATCAAATAATCTAAGAGAGGCTTGCCTCTAATGATTCTCAGTACTTTTCCAGGCAACCTAGAAGAAGACATCCTAGCTTGAATAACTGCAATAATTCGCTTTCGGTTTTTCACAAAGGCACCTCTTGACCCGTTTTGATAGAACTTAGCGCAGCATCGAGGACTCGCCAAACATACTCTCCGTCAGAAAATTTTGGTAATAAGCATGATCTTGGTCCGCCAGACCCTGCGACCACAAAATCCTCCGCTAATAAAGAGAACGCTGATAATCTATCGTCGATTTTGCTGTCTAGCGATGACTCGTAAATCTTAATTTCAATTTCCCTCTCTCCACTTAAACATATCCATAAATGTTTCTTATCTGCTGTGAACGGTGGACGATGATGAAAGCTGATACGCCCCTTTTCACCATAGATGTCTATCCGATGTCCGTGTCCTCCAGGTTCGACTCTTGATACCAAAAACTCACCCACAGCGCCTCCAGAGAAAGTGCAGTGTAAGGTACAACTATCGGGCGCCGTCACAGCACGAGCCTCACCACGCTGATCTAATCGGGACAGAGTCATTACTCGCGTCGAACACAAAATTTTAGAGACAGAATCTCTCAGGAACATTCGCGTGTAGTCAATAACATGACTACACCAATCTAGAAGTACGCCACCAGCTGCAGCTTCTTCATCTCGCCAAGACCATAAGCGGTTTGAATGAAGCCCAGAGTCGACCAACCAAGATACTTTAATATGAAGAATTCGCCCAATTTCACCGTTACTTATGAGATTTGCCATCCGCTTGATTCCAGCATCATATCTGAACTGGTAGTTCAGCGCCGTTGTAATACCACTAATTTTCGCCGCTTCCGTCAAAGCGCTTATCTGCTTCAGACTAGAACCGAACGGCTTTTCACACAAGACGTGCTTACCGTGTTTTATGGCGCTTCTCACAATATCGGCCTGATGGGTTGCTGGCGCTGCTATGCTGATTGCATCGATTCCACTCCAACTAGCTAGTTCGTTACCATTTGAAAAAGCTCGAGCTCCAGGAACTGCTTCGACTATTTGCTGGTCCGCTCTTCCAGACCCAGCATCCGCTAAACCCGTCACTGTGACATCTTTATTAGCCAAGTAAGCTGGGAGGTGAATTCTAGCGCCATATCCCATTCCGACAACACCTATTCGCAACATATCCAGATATCGCTCGTTCTCAAGGATCTTGAACAATCACTTCAGGAAGCGGTATTACAATTCTCGACCTCAGTCCCTTATCACGTAACTTAGAGATAATTGGGTCAGCGTAATGCCACGATAGCATTATCGCATAATCTGGCTGCTCGCTTAGCATACGCTCTTCATCAACTATAGGGACATGTAAACCGGGAAGGAATAGCCCCAATTTTAAAGAAGTAGATTGTTCTGCGATATATGGTAGAAGACCCGGTGATAATCCGACGTAGTTAAGTAATGTGCTCGCCCGCCCTGGGCATCCCACACCGACTACGGTCTGTCCCATCTGACGCGCGGAAACAACTAATTTTAAGAGATCCTGACGAGATTTTAAAACTCTCTTTGCGAACTCTCGATAGATATTTATTTCACCTAACCCAAATTTCTCTTCTTTAGTCAAAAGTTCCTTAACGGAGTTTGAAACGATATGTCTTCTACCCTTGACAGCATAAACCCGAATTGAACCACCATAATTATCAATTCGCTCTGCATCAGTAACCGTGAAGCCGTACTGTTCAAAAAGTTTAATAAGCGACTTAACACTGTAGTAACGTAGGTGCTCATGATAGATCGAGTCATACTGAACCGTATCTAGTAGATCGAGCAGATAATGAGATTCGGTAACAAAAACACCCCCTTCATCTAAAAGCAAAGATACGCCTCGCAAGATGTCGCCAAGACTTGCTACATGCGCAAAAACATTAGTTGCCGCAATAACTGAGGCAGCACCATAATTTTTTCTTATATGATGAGCCAGATCTTCCGAGAAAAATTTCTGCAGTGTTTCTATTCCATTTCTATTCGCTATCTCGGCAATATTAGTTGCCTCTATCCCCAAAACTCGCATACCACTATTCTGAAAGGCTCTCAAAACTGTACCGTCGTTCGATCCGATATCTAGCACTAAACTGTTCTCTGGAACCGAAAATCTTGACAAAGTTGAAGAGGCTGTCTTACTAAGTTTCTCCACTAAACTTGAGGTTATACCACTTCGATAGGGATAATCTGGAAAAAAAAGCTCCTCTGGAGCAACTACATAATCTATTTGTCCTAAGGAGCAATCCATGCATACTTTGAACCGCAATGGGTAAGAAGTTTCACTCTGATCTAACTGCTCGGGCCACAACAAGCTATCGCAGGGAGGTTGGTGACCAAGATCAATAATTGATTCTAGGTTTTTCCCGCCACAGACTTGGCAATAGCCAATTTTACCCAATGGTAAGTTATGATCAAGGCTCACATTCTCTCTCCCATTATTTTTTGTAACTCGTCATTACTACTTGACGAAAAAAATGAAATCAAACACGTCATAAGATTGACACCTATTAATTTGTACTGAGGAAAGAAATAAACTAACTTGCAACTATATCAAGTAAATATTTTGTAGCGATTTCAGGAGAATAATGGTCTAGGTAAGAATTCTCTGCCTGATCAATAATCCTCAGACTCTCGATATCGTTTTCTACTGATTCAACCATGCAGGCCAAAAACTCATCGGCTGAGTCCGCAAGTAAACAATTTTTCCCATGGAGAAGAAATGAGTTACCCAAAGCAGCATTTCTGTGCGTCACCACCAGCCCTCTCTTAGCTTGTGCCGTCAGAATTCGGCTTCGATTACCCACCGGTACATCGATAGGAACTAATACCGCATGTACATCACTTATCCGCTTTGTTAAATCTCTAATAAATCCAATAAACTCTATTTCTTGGTATTGATCTATTATCCTACTCACCCAATTTGGCAACTCATCACTCCCTCCAATTATGATATGAAAACCGTTGGGACCCCAATGTGCTAACAACCGTGGATACAGCTCAGAGAATAAGAAATGCAGTGATGACCGAGATCCCAAACCGACTAAATTACCAAAAAATAAGAAAGTTGGTGTCGAAGGTCTTATTCGTTTGTAGTCGCGATCCACCGCTCCTTCATTCGACCATGGATAGGGCAGAAACGTTGCTCTAATATCCAGTTTAGCAAGTGCCGCTTCAGAAGATTTTGAGGCAACTATACAAATTTCATATTCAGGAATAAGTCTTTTGTATAAACGTTTCCAAGCAACACGCTGTGCGAGAGCATAAGGCCACCAGCGATGTTTTCTCCAATCTTCCCGCAGGGCATACATGAAGTGGTACCAACCTGATTGAAAATTTAAATCTCCGAGCCATAGTATTTTTTTATCTATCTTTATACTTTCCACAATGGCAGCGGCGGCAATATCAAAGACCAAAAGCACTTCTGCGGAATGATTTAAAATTAGACCCTCAACCTGATTCTTCACCTTGAGATTTTGTTGAATAGAGAACCGAGAGGGGATAAGAATTTCCTTTCCTGTTTCAACTGGAGCAATAGAAAAGTATCTGAACAAAGTAAGTGATCGATGATAGCTATCTATCGCTGATTTCTGAGATCCTATATCTGGTACGAGAATAATATTAAGCACATTATATCGCGCCTGAAGTATTGCTTTTATATAATGAAAAAATAATACCACACTCGCCCCCTTATCCTCCTGAGGGACTCCGCAGGTAACGACTACAACTTTCTTGACCGTGGATGACTGCGACAAGTTTAACTAAGTCTGAAAACTAAGATTTTGTATCCGTGTATTTGCGAAGACTGAGAGCAACCCGGCTGGCTGTCTTCCCGTCCCAAAAGCGAATGGCTGGAGGTTCAACTGAACCTGCAGCTTTTACCGCGTTAAGTAATCCGAGAGGTTTTACCAAACGATTTGTACCTTTTTCAATCGTAATCGGTCTTTCCGTATTGTTACGAAGAGTAAAACATGGAATTCCAAGATAACTCGTCTCTTCCTGTATCCCCCCTGAGTCAGTAATAACTAAACGTGAACTCATAACCAGGGCCATGAACTCCACATATCTAAGAGGCTCTAGTAAGAAAATATTTGCCTCATTAAGAAGCGAACGCATATTAAAATCCTCCAGCGCCTTAGCTGTACGCGGATGCACTGGAAAAACTATTGGAAATTCGTCACTCACAGCTATTAAGGCGGTTATGATCTCTGATAAAGCTCTTTGCGTATCAACATTACTTGGTCGATGGATGGTAGCAACTCCAAAGCCTACCGGTGGAAACGGACAAATTTTACTTATATCAACTGCTTCTATCTTTGCACGAAGCATTTCTAAGGCATCGATCATAATATTTCCAACGAATTCAATCCGTTCCTGAGCGACTCCTTCTCTTAAAAGGTTGTGATTTGCGTCAATAGAAGGTGTCCACAGAATATCTGCTACCGAGTCTACCATCTTTCGATTTAACTCCTCTGGCATACCTAAATCACCACTACGAAGACCCGCCTCTAAGTGTGCTACTGGTAGGCACAATTTTTTTGCGACTACTGTAGCTGCAAAGGTGGAATTCACATCTCCAACTACCACCACCCAATCTGGCGGATTACTAATACAGATCTGCTCATAAGCAATCATTATTTGGGCTGTCTGAACTGCATGAGTTCCACTACCAGCTTCAAGATAATAATCTGCATCAGGAAGATTCAAATCAGAAAAAAATCTTCCAGACATATTTTCATCAAAATGCTGCCCGGTATGCACGAGTACCGGTTGACACCAGGACTCTGCAACTAATATATGCCACAGTGGTGCAATCTTCATAAAATTCGGCCGCGCTCCCGCGACAAGATGTACTACCTGTTTATTTTTATCCGTCACTAGGTTAAAAGTACTTGCGCTAAATATCTTTAGCTAAATAGATCTGAGATATTCCTGATAAGCTAACTCTAGACCTTTGCTCAAGCTAGTCTGAGGAGCCCAACCTAGCTGATTAAGGATAGTACTGTCTAACAATTTTTGTGGCACCCCGTCAGGTTTAGTGTAATCGAAAGCAATCTTGCCCGAATAACCAACTACCTGACTGATGGCTTTTGCTAACTCGCTAATTGCTATATCTGTCCCAATTCCTATATTAATGTGCCCACGCATTGGTTCAGTAACTCTCTCATATTGCTTTTTCTCTACATTCATCACATGGACGCAAGCTCGCGCCATATCATCTACGTAAAGAAATTCGCGACGCGGTTTTCCTGTGCCCCATATGGTAACAGATGAGTGATTTTCATTCTTGGCATCGTGAAATTTGCGAATGAGTCCGGGTATAACGTGGCTGTTCTCGGGATGGTAATTATCACCTGGCCCGTAGAGATTCGTTGGCATGACACTCCGATAATCTATGTCGTGGCTCACTCCATATTGACGATTGTAGCTTTCACAAAGTTTAGAACCCGCAATCTTGGCAATCGCATAGGGTTCATTTGTTGATTCCAGAGGTCCTGTTAACATCGCATCTTCTGACATGGGTTGTGACGCTGCCCTTGGATAAATACAGCTGGAACCGAGAAAAAGTAGCTTTTTAACTCCACTCAAAAATGCTGAATTTATAATATTTGCCTGGATCATAAGATTTTGATAAATAAACTCCGCCGGATAGGTATTATTAGCATGAATGCCTCCAACCTTGGCTGCTGCCAAATATACCTGATCGGGTGTTTCTGATAAAAAAAAGTCCTTAACGAGGTTCTGATCGGTCAGATCAAGTGAATCACGTGACGAAGTGATTATATTGGAGTATCCCTCCTCACGTAGAATGCGCACAAGTGCCGAACCGACCATTCCACCATGACCTGCAACGTAAATTTTGTAATGTGATTTAAAACTCACTCGTATTCGCTTAAAACTTTATAGCCATGACGACTAACAAGGGAATCACGTTCAGCAATCTTTAAATCCTCTGACACCATTTCAGTTATTAATTGATCAAAAGTAGTTTTAGGCTTCCAACCCAAAAGGTCATTCGCCTTCGAAGCATCTCCCAGCAGAGTGTCAACTTCAGAGGACCGAAAATAGCGCGGATCAATCTTGATAATCTCCTGATTACCGGACTTTCCAATCTCATTTATACCGGAGCCATACCATTGCAAATCAATCTCAAGCTTACCCGCTACCGCCTGAATAAAATCCCTTACACTGTATTGGACCCCAGTCGCGATAACAAAATCATCTGGTTTATCCTGCTGAAGCATTAACCATTGCATCTCAATATAATCACGCGCGTGACCCCAGTCACGCTTTGCTTCAAGGTTACCGATGAATAAGCAGTCCTGCATGCCAAGCTTAATTCTTGCCATAGCACGAGTAATTTTACGTGTCACGAATGTTTCTCCGCGCAGTGGTGACTCATGATTAAACAAAATTCCATTGCAAGCATACAGGCCATAAGCCTCTCGGTAATTTACTGTAATCCAGTACGCATAGAGTTTTGCAACACCATACGGACTGCGAGGATAAAATGGCGTAGTCTCCGTTTGAGGTATCTCTCTGACTAAACCGAACAGCTCCGAAGAACTCGCCTGATAGAATTTGGTATCGTTTTCGAGTCCTAAAATACGAATTGCCTCAAGGATTCGCAATGCTCCTAATCCATCAACGTTCGCGGTGTATTCAGGAGTCTCAAAAGAAACCGCGACATGGCTTTGTGCACCAAGATTATAAATTTCGTCAGGCCTAACCTCTTGGATAATACGAATCAAATTACCTGATTCTGTTAAATCTCCATAGTGAAGAACGAGTCGCTGATCAGATTCATGCGGATCTTGATAAAGATGATCTATCCGTCCCGTGTTAAACATGGAGCTCCGTCGCTTTAATCCGTGGACTTCGTAACCCTTATTGAGCAAAAATTCTGCTAAATAAGCTCCATCTTGACCGGTGACACCAGTAATAAGCGCTTTTTTCATGGCTATTAAATTAAAAATCTCATAGAGAAATAACTTTTGGGTCCATCGGCAAACGAGCTTTGAGATCAAAAATAAAACCATCTTGTTTAAGGTTTTTATCTAGAGAACAACCGTCTCCTTCCAAAAAGTTCAAATGTGGAACTGCCAGAACAATACAATCAAACTCAATATTTTCTGGTGGGGTACTAACGAAGACGCGGCCAAGAAGAGAGTTCGCTTCATCACTATCTACAATAGGATCATAAGCCGATACTCGGCATCCTTTAGATATTAAATATTTAATCAAATTTATCGCCTGACTGTTCCTTAAATCAGAGCAATTTTCTTTAAAAGAAATTCCTAATACTGCTACTTCTGGATTGGGAAGATCCGGGTAATGGTTATGTAATAATCTCATTATTCGCTCCGCTACATAGTGAGCCATCCCGTCATTCGTTCTTCGACCCGCCAAGATAACGTCAGGATTCATCCCAAGCTGCTGCGCCTTATGTGTAAGATAATATGGATCGACTCCTATACAATGTCCTCCCACCAGACCTGGTTCGAACGATAAAAAATTCCATTTGGTGCCTGCTGCTCGAAGTACTGCATGAATGTCAATTTCCATTTTATCAAAGATAATTGCAAGCTCATTAACCAAGGCTATATTAAGATCGCGCTGAGTATTCTCTATTACCTTGGCTGCCTCAGCCGTGCGAATACTTTCAGCCTTGTAAGTCCCGGCTGAAATGATTGAGCTATAGAGATGATCTACAAGATCGGCAGCTTCACCAGTAGAACCGGATGTGATTTTAATAATATCTGGCAAACGATGCGCCGTATCCCCGGGATTAATGCGCTCTGGACTATATCCACAGAAAAAATCTGTGTTATAAGAGAGAGAAGAAGCGCGCTCCAAAACCGGAACACAGTCTTCTTCGGTACAACCAGGGTATACAGTCGATTCATATATTACGAGATCGCCATGGGTAAGCAGTCTACCCACCTCCTCACTAGCATTAAGGAGCGGGCCTAAATCAGGTTTTTTAAACTCGTCAATGGGTGTTGGAACAGTGACAATATAGCAGTTACAATCTTTTAAATCTTGATGATTTGATGTCAAATGTAGTCCATCTGCCCGCTTCAACTCATCTTTAGATATCTCCCCCGTAGTATCTTTTCCGTTTTTTAAAGAATTAACCCGGGTAGAATTGATATCGTAGGCTACCACAGAACGACCTCTGGCAAACTCGACAGCAAGAGGCAGTCCTACGTAACCCAAGCCGATGATACCAAGCTTAAGTTCAGCTTGCTGTTTGCTAAGAAATGTGGATCTAATCATTTTCTGTAATATGACCTGAACCAGTCTATAAATTCGGCAATACCATGCCTCACAGGAATCGATGGAGAGAACCCTGTAAGCTCTCGTAAGAGCGAGGAATCTGCCCAAGTAGCCGAAACATCACCAGCTTGCATTGGCATCAGATTTCGCTGTGCTTTCACCTCGAGATATGCCTCGATCTCGTTTAGAAAGTCCAAGAGAGAGACTTTATTAGAATTGCCGATATTAACAACTCTCCAGGGCGCTCTCGGCGATAGGCTATCACCCGCTACTCCTGATTTTTCTGCAAGTTTTGGAGTTGGAGGAACGATATCCATAAGCAATCTTATTGCTTTTACGAGATCATTAATGTAAGTAAAATCGCGCTTCATATCACCGCGATTATAGATGTCAATTGGACGACCATCTAAAATACCATCTACAAACTTAAATAGCGCCATATCGGGCCTACCCCAGGGACCATAAACTGTAAAAAATCGAATCATCGTGGTTGGGATATCCCACAGGTGTGAGTATGCATGGCTCATATTTTCATTGGCTTTCTTAGTCGCTGCGTAAATCGTCAACTGAGTGTCTGCTTTTTGCACCTCATTAAACGGCATTACAGTATTTGCGCCATATACAGATGAAGTGGAAGCCATCAATAGATGGGAAACACTATTCTGCCTAGCCGCTTCCAAAATATTCATGGTGCCAACCACATTACTTTGAACATAGGCGTGTGGATTTTCCAAGCTATAACGTACACCAGCCTGAGCAGCCAAATGAACTATAATCTCAGGGGCGAATTCACTTACAGTGTGTTCTAACGTGAACGAATCTTCGAGCATAGCCTGGGTAAAGGAGAAGCTGGTATATTTTGCTAATAAAGCCAATCTTGCCTGTTTAAGAGAAACATCGTAATAATCGGTAAGTCCATCATAACCATGAACTTCAAATCCTTCCTCCACTAGTAGTTTTGCTAAATGATAGCCTATAAAACCTGCAGCGCCAGTAACAAAAACTCTATTGGTCATCGTAACGTCTTTGTCTACTCACCGTTTTTTGATGAATCATCGAAAAATTGATTTTTGCTTATTATTTCAGCCTCTAAAACCTTTATTTCGGTTCTTAATTGATCATATTCCTCTAGTTTTCTCTTTAAAAAATCTTTAGTCTGTATGAGATGTTCACTAACTCCTCTGGGCGTAAGGATATATGCGTAGCCCATTTTATTGTCGCTGCGGCGAAAGTTATTAACTTTGACCCAACCTTTCTCGATCAGAGCCTTCAAGCAGTAGTTGACCGAACCAAGGCTCACACCTAAGCGATCAGCAATATCTCTCTGACTTAGCTTTGGATCGTCCTCCAACAAACGGAGTACTTTTAAGCTAACCTCTTGTTTACTTATTTGTTTTGATTTGTTCATTGGTTGAACAGAGTACGCAGACAGGCTACCGCAGGAGATGCACATGAGCGAATCCCCTGCGTTCAGTTCGTGAACGGTGCCATACCTCAAATAGAACTGCAAGTGTTAATAGTTGGCACAAAAGTGGGGGGTCTTGCGGAATGCAAATCAAACTACCTTCTCTTGCTGAACAAAATCCGGCAGAAACTATTAATTTTTAAAGCCATAATCCTAAGGCAATCATTTTACCGCTAAACGTATACCGGGAGCAGATCGAGTTATTCTAACTTCGACAAGTTTTTTTTCTTAACTACCAGCTCGTTAGATCTACCTAATATGTTGAGCAAAACCTTAACTCGATCCTCTCCCCTCGGCAGAACATAAATAGCTTCAAGACCCTCGAGAGGTCCTTCTTCAAAACGCACACGATCTCCTAAGGTCAGCTCTAGTTCACTTTCTATTGGAGTATCGCCCAACTCCAAAAGAGGCAACATCACTTGGGTAGAAATCGGTTGAGGTTTCAACCCAAATCGAACTAATCCTTTACAACCCACAGTTGATCGAATGGGAGAAAAATCATCCTCCCCAGCTTTTAAACAAACAAAGAGATAGCCTGGAAACATTGGTTCGATCACTGCTTGCCAATTTCCTCTTCGCCGCTTTCTCAAAGATATAGTGGGGCTTAAAACAAGGTAGCCTTGTCTCTCTAGATTTACACGAGCAAGGTGCTCTTTCCTTATGTGAGTTGTGACGGCAAACCAATTTTCAGCCACGCCTGAAAACTCTTGGATTTTCACATTCATAATAGAATCTAAACACGTTGAGACTGGGGAGGATAGCGTTGAGAAACGCTAAAACTGGCAAAATACCGCAAAGCTTTTTATTTGATTTCGATGTAAACTTCATCTATTTTCTCACAATGTCTATCCACTCAGGGTTTTAAATCCTGTATAGAGCTTCGTAAGATATGACAAATTCAACTAGTATAGAGGATGATATAGATCTTTTCGCTCTCTTGGAAATCCTCTGGGCCAGAAAAGCCATAGTTATATTTGTGACTACGGTATTTTTTTGTATCGCAGTATTGTACTTTTTTCTGCTAAAGGAAAAACAATTTGTAACTACTACAATTGCGATTGCTCCAGACGCAGCGAGTATCGATTCTTATCATTTGAATATTAAATCAGATTACATGCTCGGTGATTCTCCAAATGAGATCCTAGCGTCGACTGATACGCTTGGAATTTCCCCGCAAATATGGCTCCAACGATTAGATCATGAAATTAAAAATCCTAAATTATTATATGAGGCTCTTCAATGGGCGAGAGATCCATCTAATGCTGCTTTTGACTGGCGCCAAGAAAAACAGAATACAAACGACGAGCAAGTTAATTACGAAGATTTTCGAAATAGAATCAGTACTAGGATTGAGAATCAGGAACTAAAACTTCTCTTCGTTACCGATAATATTGATACTGGTCTATTAATTTCCAAGCATATCCTTAAAACTGCGCAAGCGGAAACATTTAGAAAATTGCAAGCCAACTACCTACAACTTCTTGCCCGTTACTTTGAAGCTACGAATCTCCGCGTTGCCGAAACTTGGTATACTTTGAGTGCACTTAATAAAAATCCGCCTGATATACTCTCAGACTATAATTCCACCAAATTAACAAATTTAGCTACCGATCTTGGAGTACTGAGTGGCACATTGAAAGAAGCCGCAGAAAAAACTCTGCGCGGCACTCTGGTGAAACCAGTTTCCAGTATTACTGAGCTTTCGATCATTCTACCCTCATTTTCTGCTGACAAGTCTCTGGGAAGCAATGTTTTTAAACACATAGCCTCCTCAACGATTGCCGGTTTTATTATAGGGATTTTAGCTGCATTGGTAAGTAACGGATTCGAGCAGCGTTATCGTTCCAAGCAGATCGCTTCTGAAAGATAATAGAACATAAAAAATGATAAGTTTGGCGTTTCAAGGAATTACTGCTTTCTGTATCACTCTCGTATCGTTAGTCCTACTCAGTAAAATAGCCCCCCTACTTGGCTTGCTAGACAAGCCGAGCAGCCGAAAAAAACATAAAGGAGAGATTCCCCTAGTCGGAGGAATAGCTTTATTTATTGCTCTTTCAATGGGCGGTATGATTTGGGGGACTAACGAGCAAATAAGTCTAAAAGCGAACGGACGAGATGCGCTATGGGTTTTTCTAAGCGCTGGTGGCCTATTGGTCCTTGTAGGAATACTAGATGACAGATCTAAACTTAATGTTTCAGTTAGAGTCATCACTGAGATCATAGTTGCCTTGATAGTCATCGAAGGACTAGATCTAAATCTACGAAACCTTGGTGCTTTAGTGGGCGATGAACCAATCATAATGTCCACTACATTTGCGTATCTTTTCACAGTAATAGCGATTTTTGGATTGATTAACGCATTTAATATGCTTGATGGGATGGACGGTCTGCTAGCGTCACTAGTTTTAATCACTATTATTAATTTTCACATCTTTATAAGCACAGAACCCGTTTTCGTGAGCGTGTATGTTGCAGGAGCTCTGCTGGCTTTCCTAATTTCTAACTTATCACTAAGTCCTTTAATACCACGCACTTTTCTGGGAGATGCTGGCAGTCGTCTCTTAGGGTTTATTGTTGTATGCTTACTCTTAGCGTCGGCATCCGGCCAACTAGGAGAACATAAATTTATTCAACCTGTTACGGCTCTTTATATAGCAAGTCTGCCATTATTCGATATGACCTTCACTGTACTAAGACGATTAGCACGTGGTACATCACCAGTTCAACCAGACAGATCACATATTCATCATCTACTTCAAGATTTGGGCTGCTCTGATACTTCCGCTCTGTTAATAATTTTAGGCTTTGGCACGCTACTCCCCTTGCTCGGATTTCAATTAAGCATCGCTGGTGCAAGCGAACAATTTCAATTCTTTACGTTTCTTATTTGTTTTACTATATATTGCTTTGGTATGAGTAAAGCATGGAAAATGGTCGATCAGGCGGATTTTTTAGATCAATGACAAGGTTCCGGTTACCAGAATGACTACAAAAACTAAACAAGTTGTTCTCTTTGCGACAGCTACAATACTTATAACGATTGTCTCATTAATTTTAGTGATAGGTCTTTATGCGATCTATTTGAGACTAGACTACTCCTTTGATATTGGACCACGATTTAATAAATTTGATGACGAACTTGGATGGACATTAAAACCTAATGCTAAAAGTTATATCAATGGTTCCTCGTTTCTCAAGAATACTAAATATTTTGAATCATCTGTTTACACAGAATCTAACGGCTTTCGGTCTTCGAAGACGCAGATCCCGGCAAGTACCCAATCCATTGTAACCATCGGTGACTCCTGGACTTTTGGCTATTGCGTTAATTTCGAGGAAACTTATCCTTTTTTCCTGCAAACTTCTCTTGGACTTCCAGTCACTAACTTAGGTGTACCTGCCTATGGTAGCGGCTCTACTTATGGCCTTTTCAAAAGGCATGTAGAAAAACTAAAACCAAAAATAGTTGTTTATTTCAGTATAGGTCTATGGAATCGAAGCTCTGCACCACTATCCACACGAGAAATAAATGAATTGAAACCTTTCATTCTTCGCCCTGTTTTCGTCCATGACTATGAGAAAAATGAAACCGCACTAATCTATCCCGCTGCCGAAGCGGTATCTAAATCGGTTGAACAAGGCGTCTATCCAGGAGGATCACTAACCGCTGGCTACAATTTATGGAATTACCTGCGATACGTAAAACTCAAGCAAGCTACTGATTTTGTCTCCCGGAAATTTTTCAACATACTTTCTACTATTAAACCAGAGGGTAACGATAGCAGCGAAATTTTAAACAATGAGGCATACGCTATTGGTATAGAGAAAATTTTGGAATATGAACTTAACCTTTATTTAGAGTTGTCTAGAATCCACGATTTTCAGTTTATTCTTATGGAAGCGCCTTATGGAGGCACATATGCCGAAGCTGTTGACAAGGTCAACTCAGCGAGTGTTGATAAAAAAGTGACCTATATCGATCAGAGTATATTCCAGAAATATGTATATGATAAGGCCGAACACCTTGGCTTACCGCCTGAAGCGAAAAGAGTGCCAGGAGACGGTCACTTTGCGCACGGTTACAATAAACTTATAGGGGAGCTTGTCGCGAGAACAATTAAAGAGAAGATCCCAGACAAGCTATGAATCTAATCTAGATCAAAGGTATCCCTGTAATCATTGATCAAATCATGATTTTGATCTTCCTTTTTTAATACATAATCGCCTATTACTAATACATCCATCTCAGTACCCATAAAACACTTAAATGCATCCAGAGGAGACCCAACTATCGGCTCTCCCCTCACATTAAAGCTAGTATTGACCAAGATTGGGCATCCTGACTTCTCCTTAAATTTAGAAATCAATCTATGAAATTCTGGATTAGTGTCAGAATGTACAGTTTGAATCCTAGCTGAATAATCTACATGTGTAACCGCAGGGATTAACGAGCGCGTTATATTCAAACGCTCTGTCCCTGAGATTTCTCTTTCATCATCCGTGAGCTTTTTACAATGCTCCTCTCGAATACTTGATACCAAAAGCATATAAGGACTAGCCGCGTCAAGCTCAAACCAAGCCTGTAAATCTTCTATCAGGATAGATGGGGCAAATGGCCTAAAACTTTCTCTATATTTAATTTTTAGATTCAATTGTTTTTGCATCGAATCAGATTTCGGGTTTGCTAAAATAGACCTTCCTCCTAGAGCTCTTGGTCCGAATTCCATACGACCCTGAAACCATCCGACCACTCTATCCCTTACTAATTGACTCGCTGTCCAGTCGATCATTTCGTCATGGGACATTTCATGAAAAATTGCTCCAGCAGCTTGCAACTCTGAACTTACCACTTCACTAGCATATGAGGGCCCAAGGTAGCTGCCTTGCATGGAATCTGGTCTAACTGGGAATCTAGGTTTTTTTAGATGCATGTGATAAGCAGCGAGAGCGCAGCCTATTGCTCCTCCAGCATCCCCCGCTGCAGGCTGGATCCAAATTTCATCAAAAATCTCCTCCTTTAATAGTTTACCGTTGGCTACACAATTCAAAGCTACTCCGCCTGCTAAGCAAAGATTCTTCAATCCAGTTTCAATCTGAGCAGCATTCGCTAATTTAATTACAATCTTTTCTACAACCAATTGAATAGAGGCGGCAACATCCATATGAAATTGAGTCAACTGTTGACCTTCTTTCCTTATCGGGCTACCAAAAAGAGCACTGAATCGGTTACTTGTCATTGTCAATCCAACGCAATAATTAAAGTATTTTTGATTAAGTCTAAAGGAACCATCCTCTTTTATATCAATGAGACTCGAGGTTATTAAATCAGCATATTTGGGCTGACCATAAGGAGCTAACCCCATCAACTTATACTCTCCACTATTTACTTTAAAGCCGCAGTAATAGGTGAAGGCGGAGTAAAGCAAACCCAGAGAATTTGGGAAATCAATTTCCTTTTGAATCCTTATATCATTACCTTTGCCAACCGCAAGAGAAGTACTTGTCCACTCTCCTACTCCATCCATTGTTAGAATTAAAGCTTCATCAAAAGGAGAAGCAAAGAAGGCACTCGCTGCATGACTCAGGTGATGTTCTGAAAATAGAAGTTTATCCTTGGAAAATTGTTCGTCGAGCTCCTGCAACTTTTTTACAAGTAGATACTTTTGAAATAGCTTCTCCTTCATCCAAATTGGAATCGCTTTGCTAAATGAAAGAAAACCAATCGGCACAAAACTCAAATAAGTTTCCAGAAGACGTTCAAATTTAAGAAAGGGCTTGTCATAGAAAACTACATGCTCTACAGATAAAATATCTATACCTACTTCATCCAAGCAGTATTTAATAGCATTAGATGGAAAAGAGGAATCGTGTTTTATTCTTGAAAAACGTTCTTCTTGTGCGGCCGCCAAGATCTTGTCATTATGGATGATCGCCGCGGCCGCATCATGGTAATACGCTGAAATACCTAAGATGTACATCTCGAAGCTAGAACAATGTATATATGAATGGCGCTACCGCTGAGCCTTCGGTAAGAACTATTAGTCCACCGAAAATAAAGAATACTAGAAAAATTGGAATTAACCAGAATTTCTTCCTCACTCGTATGAACTCAAACAGCTCACGCAAAAAACTTAACATAACTACCTTCAGAACTGATTTTTAAAGGACTCTGCTTCTAGGGGAGCCGAACGCCCTACCCAATATGAAGGCTCATCATGTTGCTTCATCTTCATCTGCCCACGATAACCTAAAAGTTTTATAATTAGACCATACGGAGTAAGAAAGAGAAAATATATCATAACCATGATCAAAGGCGAAATAAGGCGCTGCAATATCTTTCCGAAACGCAACCAAATTAAGTTGGGATAATGAAGAATATTTGGTGCAGCTATCGCCGACAGGAAAAATATAAATGACAGACATAAACTGACCAAGTAGCCTGTATTTCCAAGGTTAAAAAGGATTATACCAATAAGAAAAAAAACGACGCCAAAAACCACTCCAAACTGTCTATCAGGCGAGTCTCGGAGATTACTCCAGAGACGTCCCATAAAAGAGCTAAAAGAGATGGACAGGCTCCTGAATCTCATCTATCTATCTCCATCCATTCCTCTGCCAAACATACACTCCAAAGTTCATGTTGCTTTTTCCGGATTCTTAAATACATATTGATTGCATCCTGATTTTCCGCCCACCGTCTCCAGTTGCTCTAGCAAAAATCCCTTCTTCTTATAAAAATTAAAGATCTCTTTTGGACTAGAAACTTCAAATGGATAGCCCCCAAGCCAGTCAAGTAGATCATACCAGACGGACATTCCTCTAGGTAGTTTTCGCACTTGAAAAAATCTTAACGCGATTGAGGGAAGAGTTGGATAAAAGAAATGCAACACAATCCAAAACGGGCGGATTGGTTTGTTTGAAGTATACGTTCGTTTTACCAATCTCCAATAAGCACTGTAAATTCCTTGTTGGTTATATAACGCCAAGAACAAGCGACCTCCATCAGAAACAACGTCACTTACATTCTCCAAAGCTTGCCACATACCGCCAGTATGATGAAGCACTCCCCAACTATAAACTACATCAAATTTGCCTAAAGACTTAAGATAAGGTAAATCTAAAACTGATCCATGTTCAACTTCCCAGTTTTTATCATTCTTGTAGTATTTGTTTTTCAATTTGTTGGTACACCAGACAGAAGACGGATCATAATCAAAAGAATAGACCTTAGCCCCCAAATTTCTAGCCGCAAGGGAAAATAATCCGCTGCCGCTGCCAATATCTAAAAAAGATTTTCCTTCCAGTGTCTCTACTTCAAGCATCTCTTTTAGCGACACCTCCGCCTCTCTTACTCGATCTTCATCTAGGCTTCCTAAAAACTTTTTCCAGTTTCTTCCAAATTCGAATCTTTTCTTATTAGAGATTTCTCGTCTAAAGCTTTCTTCATCCATTTTTACCTACTCTTACGGTTTTTGAACAATATCCTCATACTGAATTTTTTTCATGAGACCAAGAACTAAGATATCTGATATTTATCAAGATGGCGAAATTCTCTCTTATTAACCGCCGCGGCTCATCGGATAATCGGATAATCCCACTCGAGACTTACTACAGCCGAGCTGTAGAAAATCAATCTCACGATCACCTGTCGGAAAGTTTGTTGTCGACGTAACCATACCTGTATTTGTATTTATTAATTTATCTATCGCGCCAGTGTCTACAATAGTGCCAATGAAAGATGTTTTTATGGACATATCACGAAGAATGCGAAGAAAGGTGATTTCTCCTCCATGAAATCCATCTATAAACTCACAGTCATTACTTCCTATTAAATCAGCGCGCGTATAATCTAAGTATTCGATATCCATTTGTTTAAGTTTGGTTTTTAGAACTCGAACATAAGAATAGCGCTCACCTAGCGAATCCATCTTACTGTTGACTGCTGAAGCAAAAGGCGGAAAAAAAACAATTACATCTATATCTCGATCTTCGAATCTATCGATTAGTTTCTTAAAATGTTCAAGGTGCTCTTGATTGGCGACCAACCCATACTCGAATCGCAGGCTGCCGCTATCAATCCTGGAAAATGTGTCCTTAAATTTTGCTTCTTGATTTGAAGGACCAGTAAGTAATGTGCCGTAGTGTCTGAAACCATCATTACCAAATCCATCTCCCCTTTTCCCAGAAAGTCCGATATGATCATTCGAAAGGTCAAAATTTATGCTACCTCGATAAACATATGTCATGAATTGGTATACATCAGATAATTTCGGAATAGCTTGGTATGGTTTTGAAACAGTATTATTGTAGACTATAGGCTTGAGGTACGTCTCATTAAACCACCAGATGTCAATACCAAGAATAATAATTTTTGGTCCAGCTTCAATAATTTCGCTCGCAACTTCATGTCCAGCATGAATTGAATTCATCAACCCTCCAAGATTAAAAAATTCATATTTGAATGAGTGTTGTCGAAATTGCATTACCCTTGACGAGCCAAGAGAAACAATCGCTGGTCGCCGCGTGGCCAATGCCTCTAATTTATATCCTTCCTCTCTGCGCAGTCCGGTACCAAAAATAACTTCTTTACTGCCAGCTTGTCTCTCTATAATTTCTTTAGCCGAAAGGTATTCACCAATCTCCCATAGGTAAAAGAAGACCGGACCGACCGCAATAAAACCAAAACTTACAGTCACAAAAAAAGAAATAAGGAAGCTACGCATTTGATTTAGAATTGAAAATATAGAAATTCAGAGGGTTTGGAAAGTCCGACGATACTGAGTAAAAATATAATTCCAATCAAGACACCCCAAGCCTTGGTGGGTCGCCACTCCAGCCAACGGTAGCGAAGTGGGAGGATTTCGTTACGGTAAGTTTCAAATGCCGGACGAAAACGATTCATAACCTGTTGGGTATTTGGAAAAATAGTCGCAATCAGTATTAAGGAAAAAAGGGCCAATATAAAATATTTGGCTTCTCCAAAAAGTTCGTTATTGAACATACCTTCAAAAACCATTCCATGACTAATTAACCAAGACTCGATCGAGCCTAACCTACCTTCCAAAGATACTGTGAGTGAAATTCCGTTCGCCCCAATCATTGCTCCAAGTATTTGCATTGCTCCTTTGATACTCTCAGCGCGAAAAGGAACCCATGAAGCAACTACAGCGAGCATGGTGATTAACCAACAGAAAAAGGCGCCAATACTTATGGGAACTCGTTTCTGGAGGCCACGCCAAGCATGATTGGTTAGGAGGAAGAGTCCGTGCAAACCGCCCCAAAGTACGAAGGTCCAACCTGCCCCATGCCAAAGACCCCCGATTAGCATCGTGACCATTATGTTTATATTACGCAA
>CABYJX010000016.1 GCA_902519405.1 uncultured Gammaproteobacteria bacterium | reverse complement strand
ACGATTACGTTAAGCCCGGAGATAAAAGAGTCATTGCTTACACGGCTCTTATCGGTGGTGGTGAATCTACTAGCATTACTTTTTCATCGGATAAGCTCGATTCGGATAGTGAGTATATCTTTTTCTGTTCCTTTCCCGGGCACTCATATGTGATGAAGGGAGTGTTAAAAATAGCCTAACTTTTTTCGGGCAGAAAGTTACGTATGGATTGTCACGCATCTCTTTTAAATTGTTTAGAATTGATATTCACTCACTAGCTGAGTGAATAGACTCTAATTCGGGTCACCTCTTCCAAAGACGCCACAAAAACTTTCCCATCTCCGATCTTTCCGGTATTTGCTGCTTTGGTGATCGCATCTATAGTCTGTTCCAATAGACTATCTGACACTGCGATTTCAATTTTTACTTTGGGTAAAAAATCTATAACGTACTCTGCACCACGATAAAGCTCGGTGTGGCGTCTTTGGAAGAGGTGACCCGAATTAGAACAGGGGAAACTGGCGAAGAGGCCTTATAAAACCAAAGAATTTAGATTATAGAGAGAGTAGATAAATGGAAAATGAAATATTTCAACTTAAATATGCACTAGACACTTTCTACTTTTTGGTGTCCGGAGCGTTCGTCATGTGGATGGCAGCTGGTTTTTCGATGCTCGAGGCTGGATTGGTAAGAGCGAAGAATACAACAGAAATTTTGACGAAGAACGTCGCGCTATATGCAATAGCGAGTGTTATGTATATGGTTTGTGGCTACGCAATTATGTATCAAGGTAGCACTGGTGAATGGATGTTTTTGTCGGTGATTACCGGTGACGGTGTCACTGGAGCAGAGGAACCAGCGACATATGCCCCGTCGGCTGACTTCTTTTTCCAGGTAGTCTTCGTTGCGACGGCGATGTCGATTGTATCTGGAGCTGTCGCCGAAAGAATGAAGCTCTGGGCGTTTCTCGCTTTTGCCGTGGTAATGACGGGCTTTATTTATCCAATGGAGGGTAGTTGGACTTGGGGCGGTTTGCCTGTATTTGGCATGTATACCTTGGGTGATCTTGGTTTTGTAGATTTTGCAGGGTCAGGTATTGTGCATATGGCTGGCGCAGCTGCTGCGCTTGCAGGGGTTATGCTAGTAGGCGCGAGAAAAGGCAAATATATGGAAGATGGATCCGTAAAAGCAATACCTGGAGCGAATCTTCCACTGGCTACACTAGGCACTTTCATCCTTTGGATGGGTTGGTTTGGCTTCAATGGAGGTTCTGTGCTTGCTACCGCATCTGTAGAATCAGCAAATGCAGTAGCAGTAGTCTTTATGAATACTAACGGTGCGGCAGCAGGTGGCTTAATAGCAGCTTTAATTACTGCCCGAATTTTATTCGGAAAAGCAGACTTAACTATGGCACTTAATGGTGCATTAGCTGGCTTAGTAGCGATAACTGCGGGTCCAGACACACCTTCTGCGCTTCAGGCATGTCTGTTTGGCGGGTTAGGCGGAATACTTGTTGTATTCTCCATCGTAACCATGGATAAATTGAAGCTGGATGATCCTGTCGGTGCTATATCTGTTCACGGAGTTGTAGGTCTCCTGGGTCTACTATTGGTACCAATTACAAATTCCTCGGCGTCCCTAAGTGGACAGTTGATCGGTGCATTAACGATCTTTATTTGGGTGTTCGGTGCAAGTTATATAGCCTTCCTTCTTATTAAAATGGCTATAGGGCTTAGGGTCAGTGAGGTTGAAGAGTTCGATGGGGTCGATGCCGCTGAAACCGGCCTAGAAGCCTATCCTGAGTTTGTTTCTTGAGAATATTGATGTTCATGCTGTAGCACTCCCTGTGCTATCCTTATGGGGGCCATTGCGCCCCCTTTTTTGTTGCATAGGGGGCACTGCCTCACATATCATCTCATTATCTAACTTAGGGTGTTTTAAATATGAAAATGGTCACGGCTATCATTAAACCATTTAAACTGGACGACGTGAGAAACGCATTGTCGGAAATTGGTGTACAGGGTATTACGGTTACCGAAGTAAAAGGTTTTGGTCGACAGCGGGGTCACACAGAGCTTTATCGAGGCGCAGAATATGTCGTTGATTTTCTGCCAAAGCTAAAATTGGAAATAGTCGTTGGCGAGAGTAACCTAGAAAATACGCTAGATGCTATTATCAATTCGGCTAACACCGGGAAGATTGGAGACGGAAAAATTTTCGTCACTCAATTGGAACAGGTTACACGAATACGAACCGGTGAAAGCGGTGAAGATGCAATATAACTACTGATTAAAATCTTTACTTAGAAATTTTTGATAAAGCACTTGGCAACTCATAAAGAGAACGTATCTCCTCATCTGGGCCAAGTTCGCCAATCCAATCCCTCTCCTTACGATTTAACCATATTGCTCTAGCACCAACTTCTTTTGCCCCTGCAATATCTCCTATTGGATCATCCCCTATGTGAAGGAGCTCCTTAAAAATTATACCAGTATGAGCTTTTGCAGCCTCAAAGAGTTCTGGGGATGGTTTGCTCGCGCCTACGTCTTCAGCACGATATGCAAAAGAAAAATATTTTGCGATTGGCGTAAGAAAAATATCTGCGTTCCCATTTGTAAGTGCGCCTAAAATAAAGTCAGCGTGAAGTGCAGATATAGTCTCTAAAACATCTGTATATAGATCTACCAAGCATCTATGTTTTAGAAAAATTTTAAATGCATTCTCTGCTCCTGCGAGGGCGACTTCACTGCTATAACCTGCTTCTCGTTGAAGCTCAAAAAGCACCTTAAATCTCATTTTACTGACATTATATTGCAGTTCTGGGTGACGATCCCAAATATCTTTCTTGAACTCCAGCAGCACCTGTTTGTCTAAAATAGAGATCACTTTCGGTCGATTTACTTTAAGCCAAACATTTTGCTTTTTTTCCGCTCGAATTAATGGTGGTCCAACGTCCCAAAGAGTGTCATCTAAATCAAAAGTTATTACCTTGATCGCAGCCATCGACTTTCTTATTCTTCTCTCAAACGACGAGCTCTTGGATGAGAAATATCATAAGTTTTGGACAAATGCTGGAAGTCCAGATGAGTATAGATTTGGGTAGTACCTAGATTAGAGTGGCCTAGTAGTTCCTGTACAGCGCGCAGGTCTCCACTAGATTCCAGCAAGTGGCTCGCAAAGGAATGTCTCAACATATGCGGATTTATACTTTGCGCTAGTCCCGCATTCTGTCCAAGTAATTTTAAGCGGGTTTGAACAGTTCTCACGCTTATTCTTGAACCCCTTTTGCTGATAAATAGAGCTTCATTTCCGTGTATTTCTATCTCTGCTGATCTCTTATCTAACCAGTGCCGAATTGCTGTTAACGCAAATGTTCCTACAGGTACAGATCTTGATTTTTCGCCTTTTCCAACCACTACTAGCAAACCTGTTTGCGCATTAAGATCTTCAATATTTACTGCTACGAGCTCAGAAAGTCGAAGACCGGAGGAGTAAAAAAGCTCTGCTATAGCTAGGTCTCTAGACCCTAAAAATGAATCATGATTGACCTTGAGTAATTGAGAAATCTGGTCAACATCAAGGGTTCTGGGTAGTTTTCGACCCTTCCTTGGGGCGACGACCGCTTTCACTGGATTTTTTAAGACTATATTTTCTCGGATCAAGTAATTGAAGAAAGAGCGCGTGGCAGATACGTTCCTCTGTATGCTTGCTTTCGACAATCCGTTTTCAGTGAGATAGCGAACCCATTCGCGTATATCTGTTTCAACAATGTTGTTTAATGACGCTATACCCCTTTTTATGCAAAACTGATGGAGACAGAGAAGATCTCTTCGGTAGTTATAAATAGTGTGTTTTGATAGTCGCTTCACCTCTTTCGAGTATTTAAGAAAATCTTTAATACATCGTTCTATGCACATATTGACCTTCTAGGAGCTATTGATGACTTAGATTAGATATAGATCTTGCAAGAACTTCCGAAATATATGTTAGGAACAATGTTCCCATGTCGCTATTGTAGTGGACCGCGTTAGAATTTCCCATTGCGACCACACCTATAGGTTCACCATTCGTTATCGGCATAACAGCGGCTGACCCTATCCCTTTTGATTCAGGGAATAAAAATTCAAGCTCGGTATCTCTAAGAGCCCCGCATACGGGTTTTCGACCCTTTATAATGGCACCAATTTTAGCTGAAGCCACATCTAGCTTTTCTATTCTTATGGGTCTTTTTGTAGTTTCACTGCCAAAGATGATTATGCAGGAAAACTCGACCTTAAAGGTATTTTTCATAGCTTTAGAAAAACCGACATTTAATTCGTCTAGGCTTTTCGCGTCTAATAAGGCAAGAACAAGATCGCGAGAATTTTTAAAAATTTCGTCATTTTCCTTCGCGTTATTGGTGAGCGTCGAAATTCTTTGCCGTAATTCCACATTTCTTTCTCTCAGAACGCTCACCTGTTTTTCAAATAATGATACCGCCCTGCCACGAGTGGGTGAAAATTCGAATATACTTATTAAGTCGCTGTGGCGCTCAAAAAAATCACGATTGTCTTCTAAATACATTCTGACCTGCTCTTCGGACAGATCTAAAATCTTATTATTCTTTTCCTTATTATCGCCCTGACTCATTATTCTAGGCCCTGCGACTAGTTTTCTAGCCTATAAGTTAATAGTACCCCTAAATACCAATTCCGTTAATCCGGATAATATGACCGGTGCTCCATCACCCTTCCAGCAAACAGTGAGCTCCCCTCCTGGATATTCTACTGTTACTATATCGTCTAACCATCCTCGAATTCTCCCATAAACAACTGCCGCGCAAGCTCCGGACCCGCAAGCTAATGTCTCTCCCGTGCCGCGTTCGTGAACTCGAAGAAGTACTCTAGTTTTAGATGAAACTTCCATAAATTCGACGTTTGTTTTTAAAGGGAAATCAGGATGTTTTTCAATTATTGGACCTAACTTCCTAACATCGGTTTCTTTCACATTCTCCACTCGAAGCACCGCGTGAGTATTACCCATATTTATTGCACCTATTTCAAGGTAAGAATTACCCGCAATTAAATCATAGAAGTTACATTTCTCTTTAGCACTGAACGGCACTTTATTTGGATCTAGTTCAGGTGGTCCCATATCAACCTTGACTATATCGTCTTCCATAAGTTGTAAGATTACCAGTCTATTAATAGTCTCGAGTGAGATATTCGTTTTTGACGAGAACCCTTGATCTTTGATGAACTTACCAATACATCTTGCGCCATTTCCACATTGCTCTACTTCTTGGCCGTCAGGATTAAATATTCTAAAACGGAAATCAGCATCCGGATTCAACGCCGCCTCTAATAATAAAATTTGATCACAGCCTATACCGTAGTGTCGATCCGCCAATTTCCTTATCTGCTTTTCTTGTAAAAAGCAGCTACGCGATAGGGCGTCTATGATGACAAAGTCATTTCCAGCAGCTTGCATTTTGACGAATTTTATTTCCATTTCCCTCTAACTGTTTTCTTTTTTTGGTAAAAGATTCTCACCAAGTATAAGATCACTGAAAGATTCTCGATTTCTAGCGAGGTGAACATTATTTGAGTCAACAAGTACTTCGGCAGCCCGCCCGCGACTATTATAATTGGAACTCATACTAAAGCCGTAGGCTCCTGCGCCTAGTATAGCCAGAAGATCATTTTGCTTAATAGATAAGTCACGTTGGTGACCTAAAAAGTCCCCGCTTTCACACACAGGACCAACGATATCCCAAGTTTTAGCTTTAGTCTTATTGCGGCGATCAAGCCGGACAGGTAATATTTCTAGCCAGGCGTCGTATAAAGCTGGTCTGAGCATATCATTCATTGCTGCGTCTACGATCGCAAAATTTCTGTGAGAAGTGGTCTTAAGATATTGTACTTCGGTGATTAAAATACCTGCATTCCCGACGATTGAGCGTCCTGGTTCTATAATCAATTTTATATTTTGACCATCCAGTTCATTTAAGATACTACTAACATAGTCAGCAATAGAGGGTGGCTTCTCATTGCGATAAATTATGCCCAGTCCACCTCCTAAGTTTATATGCTCTAACGTGATTCCCTTTACTTGCAGAACATCGATTAGCTCTAGTAACTGATGGATGGATTCGATTAAAGGATTAAGGTCAACCAGTTGTGAGCCAATATGGCAATCAATTCCCTGAATACTTATATTCGGAAGTCTTGACGCTAGCTCATAAAGCTTAATGACTTCATTTTTTGGAACACCAAACTTATTTTTACGCATTCCAGTTGCAATATAGGGGTGAGTAGTAGGATTTACATCTGGATTTACTCGTATAGAGACGGACGCAGTTTTTCCAATTTTTTTTGAGACCTCATTAAGCATTGTTAGTTCTGCTTCGGACTCAACGTTAAAACAGTAGATATCTGACTTTAAAGCGCAATTCATTTCCGAAGGTTTCTTTCCGACTCCTGAAAAAACGATTTTTTTGGGATCACCTCCAGCGGTAAGTACGCGCTTTAGCTCTCCTTCAGAAACAATATCAAACCCAGCTCCAAGTCGGGCTAATATATCTAGAATAGCGAGATTCGAATTTGCCTTTACCGCATAACAAATTAGACTCTGATGTGAAGCTAATATATTTTGATAAGACAGAAATGCTTTTTCTATAAGAGCTTTAGAATAGATATAGGTGGGTGTTCCAAACTCTTTGGCTATTTCTGCTGCAGAGACCGATTCTATATATAGTTCATTGTCGCGATGTTCTATAGGATGATTCATCTGCATGCATCAATATGAATAAACTAGATTATTATTGGAAGATACTGCCTCTTTTTCACTGGCTGGCTTTAATGGCCCCATCTGACCACATCCGACAATAAAAAAAAGACCTAGAAAGATTAGTACTAAAAAGTCATATTTATTCATCAATTTGCCTATCTCTCTTCCAAACGTTTAAGTGCTCTCAACGCCGCTGCCTCCACCTGCTCAGGTGCAGTTCCCCCGAAATGATTTCGAGATTTGACTGATCCTTCTAATGTTATTACTTCGAAAACGTCTTCTTGAATATTGGGGCAAAACGTTTGAAGTACGGAAAGCTCAATCTTATCAATGGATATATTGCGTTCAATGGCTAGCGCAACTATTCTCCCTACAGCATGATGCGCATCTCGGAAAGGAATTCCTTTTTTAACTAAATATTCTGCCAAATCGGTTGCCGTGGAATGACCGCTAGCTGCTGATTCTTGCATTCTACTAATATTTGGTTTGATGCCAGGGATCATTCGACTGAAAATTTTCAAAGAACTCAAGATAGTCTCTATAGTATCAAAGATAGCTTCCTTATCCTCCTGATTGTCTTTGTTGTAAGCTAGTGGCTGAGATTTTAATAGCGTCAGTAATGCGATCAAATTACCATTAATTCTGCCAGATTTTCCACGAATTAATTCGGGTATATCTGGATTCTTCTTTTGTGGCATGATTGACGAGCCAGTACAAAAGCTATCAGGTATGGAGATAAAATCGAATTGTTGGGACATCCAAAGGATTATTTCCTCAGAAATTCTCGACAAATGAGACATTAGAAGAGCTGCGAAACAGCAAAATTCAACAGTAAAATCTCTATCAGAAACCCCATCTATGGAGTTTTCAGTTGGCTTATTAAACATTAATAATTTGCTAGTCATATCGCGATCAATTGGAAAGGATGTCCCTGCTAGTGCTGCGGAACCTAAAGGACACTCGTTCAATCGGTGAAGGCAGTCCAATAGTCGGCCATAGTCGCGCTCAAGCATTTCATTCCAAGCCAAAAGATGGTGCCCAAATGTTATAGGTTGAGCTATCTGAAGATGAGTGAATCCAGGCATGATAGTTGCGGCATTAGACTGGGCTAAAGTTATTATGCAATTTTGAAGTTTTCCTAGTTCTTTTTTTATATCAGCTATTGCCTCTCTCATGTATAGACGAATATCTGTGGCAACTTGATCATTACGAGATCTGCCGGTATGAAGCTTTTTACCCGCAACTCCTACTAGGTCGGTCAACCTAGCCTCTATGTTCATATGAATATCTTCCAATTCCTCAGACCATGAATTAGTACTGCTTTCAATATCTTCTTTAATTTTCTCTAGACCATATTTGATTTTTACTAATTCAGCTTCCTCTAAAACGCCAATTTTGTGTAACATTTTTGCGTGAGCGACCGATGCCTTAATATCCTGTGCAGCTAGCTTATGATCGAAATCAATAGATGATGTAAAGCGTTTAACTATCTCTTCATTACCTTCCGTGAAACGCCCGCCCCAGACTTTGTTATTTTTGGTAGGTTTGCTCATTTTTTGAGGTCTCTCAATTTATTATTTATGAAGGTTTTTTCAGAAATATCGAGATATTTCCAGTCTCATCAAGACATACATGGGATTATAGCATTTTGGATTAAGTGCTGGGCGGGAACTAAAATTGAATTTAGCCTCTTTTGAGACTTATAAACAAGACGAAAGTTTTCGCGAGAGTAATATCCTCCCAGATTTTACAAGTATTACATCTATTATTCATCTAATGCTTTTGGTTGAGCTAGCTGTATTGATACTTGAACTGAGCCACGATAGCGGCTTTGATATTGATTGGCAGGTCGTAGGTGTTCGATCCTTATTTATTCAGATATTAGTCCTTTCAAGCGTATTAATAAATGGACTTTTATTGAAATTCTCCTCTCAAAATAATTATTTCAGAGTTGTCTTGTTTGCGTTTGTAAGTGTATCCACGATAACAGTTGTGATAAGTATCATGAGTCAGCTGATCTTTCCGGGTGTCTTCCCGGATGAATCTCTTTGGATTATCCGTAATTTATCGATAGCTCTGATATTAACTCTAATTCTTCTAAGATATTTTTTTATATTATACCGTCTGAAGATACTAGAAAGAACTAACTTAGAATCCAAGCTAGATTCTCTACGTGCAAGAATAAGGCCCCATTTTTTATTTAATTCATTAAATAGTATAGCTAGTTTGATTTTCAGTGATCAAAATAAAGCTGAACAGGCAATAGAGAATCTTGCTTCATTATTTCGTAGTAGCTTAAAAACTTCTGAGTTATACGAGACGGTAGATCAGGAGATTGAGCGATGCGAGCTATACCTTGCCATAGAAGCTTTACGTTTAGGAGATCGGCTTGAGGTGATATGGACAGTGGATGAAGATGCTCGAGGCTTGCCAATGCCTGCAATGATTCTTCAACCACTTGTTGAAAATTCAGTCTATCATGGAATATCAGATCTGCCTCAAGGCGGCACCATAAAAATTAAGGTGGCTTTGGCGGATAAAAATATTGTTTTGGATATTGAAAATCCTATGCGAGTGGATAAAGCGAGCAGTTCTGGATTGAATATGGCTCTAGATAACATCGCTCGAAGGTTGAAAGTTATTTTCGCAGAGTCTATGCATTTTAAAGTTTCGATTAATTCTGGAACCTTTGCCGTCAATCTCAGATATCCTGTAGTAAAACAAATATGAAATGTCTTATTGTTGACGATGAAAGCTTAGCAGCTGAGCGATTAGTTCGTTTAATGTCAGAAGTTGTTCCAAATGTCGAATGTTTTGTAGCAAAAAATGGAGAAGAAGGTCTTCTTAAGGCAGAAGATAAAGCCCCTGACCTGGTCTTGCTAGATATTCGAATGCCTGGTATTGATGGATTAGAGGTTGCATCTAACCTTCAAAAACTTCGGATCCCACCCGCAATAATCTTCTGCACTGCATATGAGAATCATGCGTTAGAGGCCATTCAACGTAAAGCCGACGCTTACTTACTGAAACCAGTTAAGCGCCAGGATTTAGCTAATGCGATGAATGTAGTTTGCAGAGCAAATCGAATGCAACTCCCCATTCTAAGGAAGATAGAATCAAAGCCCGAATATATAAGTAGTATAACCCACCGAGGTGTGGAGACGATGAGAGTAGAACTCGTGCGCTGCTTTATTGCGGAGGAAAAATATGTTTTGGCGTGTGGAAAAAGTCGAGATCTCCTTATAGCAGAAAGCTTGAAATATTTAGAGTTAAAATTTAAAGAGAGAATGCTACGAGTTCATAGAAAAGCTCTTGTCGCTACTGAACACCTTGAAGGCATCCATCGAGCTAGCCATGGCTGGGTTGTGTCTTTAGAAGGAATCAACACTCGGCCTCCTATTAGCAGAAGACACCTGGCAAGAGTGCGTCGTATTTTAGCAAGTAGATGAGAGTTTTGCACCAGTGAGAGTATCGCTGCTTTCGTATCTGGCTGTTATGATACTCTGGGCCTTTGGAGAATATCTGCATGTTAAAAAAGCTAACGATAGCCACCCGTGAAAGTCCTTTAGCGCTTTGGCAAGCGCATCATATAAAAGGGGAATTGATAGGACTTTATCCAGAGCTAGATGTGAATCTTTTAGGTATGACTTCTAAAGGTGATCAATTATTAGATGTACCGTTAAATAAAGTCGGAGGTAAGGGGCTTTTTGTAAAAGAGCTTGAAACCGCCTTGATTGATGGAAGCGCCGATATCGCGGTTCATTCGATGAAAGATGTACCAATAGAATTTCCAATTGGATTATCTCTAGCAGTTATTTGCGAAAGAGAAGATCCTAGAGATGCATTTGTTAGTAACGACTGGGAAACTTTGATGGATCTCCCTCTTGGGAGCGTTCTGGGAACTTCTAGCCTTCGTAGATCCTGTCAATTGCAGGAGCTTAGACCAGATCTTGTAATTCGATTCCTCAGAGGAAACGTTAATACAAGGTTGAAAAAGCTTGACGATGGTGAATATGATGCAATTATTCTCGCTAGTGCGGGTCTTATCAGACTAGGTTTGAAAGAGAGAATATCCGAGTATCTTGATACTGCTATATGTCTGCCAGCAGGTGGGCAGGGGGCCATTGGTATCGAATATCGGAATGGGGATGCTCGAGTGCTAGATTTGTTGGAGCCCCTCGATCACGTTGATACCTCATGCCGAGTTCGCGCTGAACGTGCTCTTAATGCTCGTTTGGAAGGTGGTTGTCAGTTTCCAATTGCTAGTTTTGCTGAGCTAGAAAACGATCAACTTATTCTTAAAGGATTGGTTGGTAGCTCAGATGGAAGCACTATTCTTCGAGCTGAAGCTAGAGATATTAAGGATAACGCAGATATCTTAGGTGCAAGAGTTGCGGAAAATTTGATTTCTCAGGGAGCTAGAGAATTACTTGTTGAAGGAAATGGTCAATAGAAAATCAATTTTAGTTACTAGACCATCGGGCCAAGCTTATTCGTTGATCAATAGATTATCATCTATTGGTTGCCAAGTTATTTATCAACCCATGTTGGAGATTCAGAAAGTCGAGTGTTCTCTTTCTCCTGAAAGTAAATCTATTTCAGATGGAGAAAATTTCCAGCATGTTATTTTTGTGAGTATAAATTCCGTGAGATTTGGCTTGCCTCATATTTTATCAAACCGCTTATTTTCTAATGAAAATATAAATTACTATACGGTGGGTTCAGCAACTGCAGAACTACTTTCAAAATCTGGTATAAAGGCAATTTTTCCGGAAAAAAAGATGACTTCGGAGGGGCTTTTAGAGCTCGCCTCATTTTCCGAAATCAGTGGCGATAACGTCGCTTTGATTAAAGGTGAAGGTGGGCGAGAATATTTAGCTAAAACTCTAGAAGAGCGCGGTGGGAAGGTGGTTTCTTTTGATTGTTATCGGCGAGTGCCGGCAAAAATAAAATCCTCTGATCTAGTCAAATTAATGAGGGAGAATAATATAGATATGGCCATTTTTTCGAGCGCTGAAGCAATACTAAATTTTTTATCACTGATTGATAAAAAGCTAAATTTTTTCTCCGAGCTTACACTACTTGTCGCCAGTCATCGTATTGCGGAGATAGCAAGAAGTGCTGGATGGCAAAGTAATCTTCTCGTAGCAGAAAATGCTATGGAAGATTCTTTCGTAGATGCGGTAGCTGAATGGTTACTGGAGTTGGAGAAATAAAAGTGAAAGAGGGTAAAGATATAGAGGAATTAGAGTATGGGTATCAAGATGCCCGACCTAAAAAATATACTCGTGACATACTTTTATGGGCCTCATTAATCATCTCTATTCTTGCATCTGCAGCAGTTTTCTGGGGCATTTTTCGTCAAATTAATGATCAGAATATTTTAACTCAGAGACTGGATGCTTTAGAGGGATATATATCTAAATCAAACAGCGACAAGATCGTCGATAATGACTACGCTCTACAATTAATAGACACTCGATTAAAGAAGTTTCAGGATGAACTACAGGCTATAAAACAAAACCAATCTGAAATCGATAGTGATCTAAGCACACTCAGACAGTTAAACCAGTCTAACCAGATGGCGTTATCGGAGTTATCGTTATCTAATAAATCCATCATAGATCTATCAGAAGTTTTATTTCTGCTTAAAGTAGCCGATCAAAGATTGCGGATAATGGGAGATGTTGATTCAGCAGTCGCAATCGGATCAAGAGTCGACGAGGTTCTTATAAAATCAAGCAGATCAGGACTTGATCTTGTTCGACAAGCTTTGGCTGAAGACTTGGCTAAGTTGCGATCACAGCAAATAGAGGCCTCAGAAGACGTAATTTCTACCCTTTCCATTTTAATTTCGCAAATAGAATCTCTAGAAATCTTAGAGCCATTATCAATGAGGAATATGGAGTCAGAGCAGGTTGAAAAAATTCATGGTGACAAAAAATTAGAATTCACATTCGCTGAAGCCCTTAAAAAATTATCTAACTTTATTGTCGTCAGAAAGCGGGATGTTACCTACGATAAAATTTTAGATCCAAAATATGAAATGTTGCTAAAGGAAAATATCATTTCACTTTTGAGATATGCCAAGCTTGCTGTCCTTACTAAGGATTCTGCTTTTTATAAACTAAGCTTAGATCAGGCAGATATTCTATTAAGAGAAATAAAAATTCCTAAAAGTACGACTTTGCTTCAGATACAAAATGATATTAGCTTGCTGAAAGAAATCTCTATCATCCAGAAATCGTTAAATTTTTCGGAATCAATAAGAGAGTTAGATAAAGTCATCAATCGCAATATCAAAGAGAATCGCGAGTAAAAATAATGAGATTAATGCTGATTTCTTCACTTGCTGCTCTTTTATCAGGAATTTTTTTGATGACGCTCATCGAGTCTGAGCCAGGATATATCCTCATTGCTTTTGGCAGGTATACCATTGAAAGCAGTGTATGGTTTGCTTCTGTAGCTCTGGTTTTTCTTCTAATATTTTTTTACTTAGTATTACGTCTACTGCGAAAACTTATCCTTAGTCACGATAATTTAAAAGTTTGGCTAGAGTCTCGTGGTTCAAAGCGGTCAGCAGAGCTGATGAATAACGGGATTATTAATTGGATAGAAGGTAACTGGGAAAAATCCCGAGATTTTTTTTTAAAAAGTGCAAAACATAGTGAGGCTCCTCTATTGAACTATCTGATGGCTGCCAGAGCAAGTCATAAGTTAGCTGAGAATGAACAGGTTTTCGAATATTTACAGGCTGCGGAGAAGTCTGATGGTAATGCAGGTGTCGCTATCGAATTAACTCAAGCAGAAATGAGGCTAGAGGTCGAGCAGTATGAACAAGCATTGGCAACTTTGGTGCGTGCTCGAAGAAATGCAGAACGTCATCCTTACGTACTTGAGTTATTATGTAAAGCCTACCTAGGCGTGAAGGATTGGAATAGTCTTCTTAAATTAGTAGAGGAGGTCAAAAAATATAAAATCTTTTCACCGAAGAAGCTCAACGACCTTGAACGAAGTATTTATAAAGGTGTTTTACAGCTTCGCCTTGATGGCAATAATCCTATTAAAGAATTGAATAGTCGTTGGGGAAAGGTACCTGTAAATATCAGATCTGAGATTCCCATAATTCGTCAATATATTATTTTATTAATAAAAAATTCTGCTTATGCTCATGCGGAGGATTTATTGTTATCTACTTTGCGAAAGGATTGGGATGCATCTTTGCTTAGATTGCTCTGTTTCATAGAGGGAGGAGACCTAGGGCGGCGGTTCAAAATCCTTAAAGTATGGTTACGAGAGAAAGAAAATGATGGAGATTTATTATTTTGTCTTGGTAAATTAGCGACTAACTTAGAGCGATTCGATGAGGCAAGAGAGTTTTTTATTAAGAGTTTGTCAATTAATCCTTCTCTCGATGTTTTTATGGAGTTGGGGAACTTGTCAGCTTTATTGGGAGAGTTGGAAGAGAGCGTGGACTATTTTACGAAAGGGGCAAAAATTGGAGAAAAAATTAACAGAGGTTTAACTCTCCTTTGAGGTTATTTCCACTAAAGAAGTTTTAGATTGATCTTTAATCAAGACCTAAATGCTCCCAGAATTTATCGACCTTTTCAGTAATTTTTTTGTCCATTTTAATTGGACATCCCCATTCTCGATTTGATTCGCCGGGCCATTTATTTGTTGCATCCAATCCAATTTTTGATCCTAAACCAGAGGTTGGTGAAGCGAAATCGAGATAATCTATTGGAGTATTATCTATAAAGACGCTGTCTCTTTTTGGGTCCATTCGAGTACTGATCGCCCAAATCACATCCTCCCAGTTCCTAGCATTGATGTCATTATCAACCACTATTACAAACTTAGTATACATAAATTGCCTTAGGAAAGACCAAATACCAAACATGATTCGTTTCGCATGACCAGCGTACTCCTTATTAATAGACACAACAGCTACCCGATATGAGCAACCTTCTGGTGGTAGATAAAAATCATTTATTTCAGGGAATTGCTTCTGTAAAATTGGAATGAAGATTTCATTTAAGGCAGCACCTAGTATTGAGGGTTCATCCGGTGGTCTCCCTGTATATGTGCTATGATAAATAGGATTGTGCCTATGAGTCAGGGCGGTTACATGAAAAATTGGGAACTCCTCCACCTCGTTATAATAACCCGTGTGGTCTCCAAAAGGACCTTCTGGTGCCGTCTTTCCTGGTAAGATATAGCCTTCCAATATAAATTCCGCTGTGGCGGGCACTTTTAACCCCACTTCTCGGCAGACCGGAGTAATGCATTCAGCAACTAGGGTTTTATTTCCTCTTAATAGACCAGCGAACGAGTATTCGGCAAGAGAATCAGGAACTGGGGTAACCGCACCCAAAGTGGTTGCGGGATCTGCGCCGAGCGCAACGGCTACTGGGTAAGGTTTGGTAGGGAACTCCTTGGTCCAGTCGTGATAATCAATAGCTCCTCCGCGATGGCTAAGCCATCTCATAATTAACATATTTTTCTCTAGGTACTGCATGCGATAGATACCAATATTTAATCGATCTTTTTTTGGACCCTTGGTGATCACTAGAGGCCATGTGACTAAAGGCCCAGCGTCATTTGGCCAGCACGTTTGTATGGGAAGCATTGTTAAATCCACGTCACTTTCCAAATATTGATTTTCCTGGCAGGGGGGATTCCTTAATACATTCGTTCCCATATTAATGATCTGCTTAAATATCGGTGCTTTCTTGAGGATAGATTTAAAATCACTGGGTGGTTCTGGTTGTCTAAGATATGCAAGAAGTTCGCCGATTTTTCTAAGTGAGCCTACATCATTTTCTCCCATTCCCATGGCCACTCTCCGTGTTGTACCGAAGAGATTTGCAAGAAGTGGAAATCTAGAATTTTTTGTATTTTCGAATAATAGAGCGGGTCCAGCATTACTTAGCACTCGATTAGAAATTTCAGTAATTTCCAATCTTGGATCCACTTCAAATTTTATACGTTTGAGTTCATTCTGAGCCTCAAGTATTGAGATAAAATCTCTAAGGTCTCGATATTTATTTGTCACCATATAATCGACTTCGGCTCACTTGGTGATTGAAATGGTAAAGAAGATTATTTCCGTTTCATCGATTGGAAAAACTCCTCATTTGTCTTCGTATCTCGGAGTTTATCTAGTAAAAACTCAATTGCTGGCAAATCTTCCATTCCATGAAGAAGCTTTCTAAGTATCCACATACGCTGAAGTTCCTCCTCTCCTGTCAATAACTCTTCTCGACGTGTTCCTGAGCGTCGAATATTTATTGAAGGGTATACCCTCTTCTCAGAGACTTTTCTGTCTAAATGAAGCTCCAAATTACCGGTGCCCTTGAACTCTTCATAAATGACCTCGTCCATTTTAGATCCAGTATCAATAAGAGCGGTAGCAATAATAGAAAGACTACCCCCCTCTTCTATATTACGAGCGGCTCCGAAAAATCTCTTCGGTCTTTCTAGAGCATGCGCATCTACACCTCCGGTAAGTACTTTCCCTGAGCTGGGTATGACGGTATTGTAGGCCCTTGCCAATCTAGTAATAGAATCTAAAAGAATAATTACATCACTTTTGTGTTCTACAAGCCTTTTTGCTTTCTCAATTACCATGTCTGCAACTTGAACGTGTCTTGAGGGTGGCTCGTCGAATGTAGAAGCTACAACCTCTGCTCCCCGTGCTCCGACGGAACGTTGCATTTCAGTAACTTCTTCTGGTCGCTCGTCTATAAGCAAAACTATGATACAACATTCTGGATTATTACTGACAATCGCTTGTGCGATATTCTGCATCATAATAGTTTTTCCAGCTTTAGGTGGAGCGACTAATAAACCACGCTGACCCTTGCCAATTGGTGCTACTAAGTCTATTACTCTTCCAGTAAGATCTTCCGCACTTCCATTACCTTTTTCTAAGGTGAGTCGTTGGTCGGCAAATAAAGGGGTCAAGTTTTCAAATAATACTTTCCCCTTTGATTTTTCAGGAGCACTGAAATTTACTTCTCCAACCTTTAGTAATGCAAAGTAGCGCTCACTATCTTTTGGAGGTCGAATTTTTCCAGATACGGTATCCCCTGTTCGAAGATTAAACCGCCGTATTTGACTTGGAGAAACATAGATATCATCGGGTCCGGCTAAATAAGAGCTATCAGAGGAGCGCAGAAATCCAAAGCCATCTTGTAAGATTTCAAGCACTCCATCACCAGAAATATCTTCTCCGCTCTTCGCATGACGTTTTAATATTGCAAAAATAATATCTTGCTTTCTCGATCGAGCGAGATTTTCTAGTCCAATTTCTCTCGCAAGGTCGATTAACTGTTGTGTTGATCTTGTTTTTAGATCGGTAAGGTTCATAATTTTTCTTTAATTAATAGAATATCTAGTTCTGGCGTGAGCTCAGTTTAGGTCTGTCAAGCTACATTACGCACTCGACTATCATGCTCGGAAGAGAATAATTCTAGAGATGAGTTCCGGTAAAAATTGTGCTGCGAATTGTTTAAGTAAGCTAAACACTAGCATGAGAGACTCAATTCGTCTAGTCTTTTGCTAGGGATTAAATTTTTCTTACGCGTATGTACTTCTAAATAATTTCGTCAACGAATTCTACTAATTGGCTTTTGGAAACGGCGCCTACTTTGGTAGACTCGGCGTTTCCATCTTTAAACATAATAAGAGTGGGAATTCCTCTTATACCAAATTTTGGCGCTATTTCCGGGTTAGAATCCACGTCAATTTTGCAGATCTTTAATTTTTCACCATACTCACTTGCTAATTCATCCAGTATTGGAGCTATCATTTTACATGGTCCACACCATTCAGCCCAGAAATCAACAAGCACTGGAACATTCGAATTCAGAACTTCTTCATCAAAATTTGACTCATTCACATGCACAATATTTTCGCTCATTAGCCGTCTCCATTTTTTTAGCATATATAAATTAATATTATGATTTTAGATTTGATCATAGTGCTCGCTAAGGATCAAATAACTCGGTAAAGTCAGCGTTCTCTTATTACGTTAATTAGACGAGAAAAAAGAAAATTACGACTATGACTATACCGCAAAAAGTTTTGCTATTTTCTATTTTAATTATAGCCTCATCGTGGATCATTTTTGATCTTTCTTCGTACTTAAATTTTCTTTTCATCAAGGAAAATATCGAATTTTTCCAAAATTCAGTTATCGGATCTCCAAAAACTACTGCTTGTCTATTCTTTGCAGTTTATATCGTTCTGGCTAGTTTTTCGTTACCAGGTATGACGATATTAACCATAGCTTCGGGTTCCTTATTTAGCTACCCGATAGCAGTAATTTTAGTTTCTTTTGCCAGTTCCATAGGTGCGACATTTGCATTCTTAATGTCTAAAATATTGTTTAAAGACTGGGTGCAGAAGCAGTTTCCCGCTCAAGCGGAAAAAATCAAATATGGCTGGGAGAGGAGCGGTATTTTATATCTATTTTCTTTGAGACTGGTTCCGATATTTCCATTCTTTATCATAAATATTATCTCTGGGATTATGCCAATTAGGGTCTATCGATTCTATTGGATTTCTCAGTTAGGTATGCTTCCTGCTACATTAATTTATGTGAACGCGGGAACACAACTAAGTAATTTGAGAAATATTTCTGATGTCATGAGCCTAAAGTTTTTATTAGCACTGACACTTATCGTAGCATTACCTTTGGCACTACGATTAGGAAATGTGATTCTAATTCGCAAAAGAACTACCCTGAACTAGATGCAAGAAACTGATTGGTATGTTTATTTAGCGAAATGTGCAGATGATACATTGTACACGGGTGTAACAAATAATCTTGAGCGGCGAATGAAGCAGCATAATGGGAAATTGCAAGGTGGAGCTCGTTACACCTCAGGAAGACGGCCAGTCGTTCTAGCCTGGTACGAAAAGGTTTTTAGTCGTAGCCAAGCTCAGAAACGAGAATTGGAGATTCGGAGCTTATCAAAAGCGGAAAAGATTAGACTTTCTCGTAAAGTCTAATCAAGTGGAAATTGTGCAAAAGCGCTCGTGAAAATTTAATTTGAGATTCTATACAAATGAAGAAAAGTAATCCTTTGTGGGAGTTTTCTAATAGTATTTATCGAAAACAAGGAGTTTCCGAGATACTTTTGCATATTCAAGATGAGTTCTCGATCGATGTAAATATAATTTTATTTGCGGCATGGTTAGCCTCGATTGACCGAGCACTAAAAATATCAGATATTCAGAATGCAGAAAAATTGGTTGCGATTTGGAGGGAAGAAGTAATCGAACCGATTCGAAAAATAAGAAAATCCTTGAAAAGAATTTCTAATGCAGCTAATTTTTATGAAAATATAAAAATCTTAGAAATCGATGCAGAAGAGGAGGAATTGAGAATCCTATATGAGAATTTTGTTAAATTATCTTCAGATGAGCCTCGTGACTTAAACCAAGACTTGCTGGAGTATAATCTCAAGACGATAAATGAGTTTAGTTTTTTTGACGAAAACGAATTAGGTTTACAAAGATTAATAAAGATTCTAGCTGATCCCATCGGGGTAGCTAAAAAAGGAAGCGAGTAGTAAGATTTAAGTACCACTAGTATCTTATCTTTATAGCGGATATTTTTCTGACGTGAGAAATCGAAGAGTTGAGAGTCTCTTTAAAAGATGCTTTATGTAAAATATAAATTGCGGGATAGAAAAATGAAAAAAATCATGTGTCCTTTGTCAATGTTTTTATTATTAAGTCTTCAAGCCTGTGCTGATTCAAATAGTAAAATAAAGCTAGAGACTGCAGAACAAAGATCCAGTTATAGTCTTGCCTACTTAACAGGTAAAGATCTGGTTGCCAGAGGGATTCCTATAGACGCCGAGGCGTATGCAGCTGGTATTAGAGACGCTGTAACTGAGGGAAATCCTCAAATAACAGACGAAATAATGCGCTCAGAAATGACATCTCTACAAGAGAGAATGCGGGCTAAGCAAGAAGAGGGGAAAGCAATGATAGCAGAGACAAACGAGAGAGAGGGTGCCAATTTTCTCAAAAGTAATTCGGAAAGAGATGGGGTTATCGTTACCAGTACCGGATTGCAATATGAGGTTATAGAGTCAGGGGAGGGAAAATCGCCAAGTGCTGAAGATACAGTTGAAGTACACTATCGTGGAACATTATTAGATGGAACAGAATTCGACTCTTCCTATGCCCGTAATCAAACGGTTAACTTTGGTGTCACTCAGGTTATTGCGGGTTGGACTGAGGCCTTACAACTTATGTCTACCGGCTCAAAATGGAAGCTATTTATTCCTTCGGAATTGGCTTATGGCACCGGAGGTGCAGGGGGAGTAATTGGCCCTAATGCGACTCTAATATTTGAGGTAGAACTTATCTCTATAGAAAAGCCTTAATCTGTTCAGCCATGAACCGTCATGTTTCTAAGCCTCTCTAGATCATTGATCGATCCCTGAAAAGTTTTTTATAAGAAACAGGCAATCACGGTCAAACTTTCTGCGATTGTTATATCTGAGATGAGGTTCTTTTCAGAGACTGCCAGATACAGACTAATGCTAGCAGTAAAAATAATCCTAATGTCTGTTCTGGGATGGTAAATCCAGCAAAAGTCCATACTATTTCGGCGCAGTTCCCATCGCCCATTAGAATCAGTTGAAGGGTTTCGTAAAAAGGTAAAGTTTGAAGCATATATTCCAGAGAAGGACCGCATGCTGGTACGAGATCCTCTGGTAGATTTTGCAACCAAATATGGCGGGCTGCCACCAGAGCGCCAAGTAAGGAAAATATTGCACAAAGTATCCAGTAAGATTTACCTGCCCACCCTTGAGGATTATGAAGTGACGCAATAATTGCAATGAAACCAACTATGACAAGCAAGGCCCGTTGGGTCATACATAGAGGACATGGCAATAAATCCATTTCCTTTTCTAGATAGAGCGCAAAAGCCAAGGATAAGATCGATATTGTCGCCACACTTATAAATATAACTCTTTGGTTAATCATTTGTGACATCAAGATATTCATCCTTGAGGAATTAAAGCTGCGGGACTAAAAGCGTATCACTTTTTAGGTTGATCTAATATATGCTTGTTGGAGTAAAAAATTACTGCTTCGCTCTATTAGTTCCGGATAGAACGCCATGAATGTGGTTTCCAGTTTTGAATCTAGAGGATCTAGAGTTCGTTCAATATCAACGAATAGATGTTCAACTTTCAATCGTTTCCCCGTACTATAGGCACTCATTAAAACTTGCTCCCAATTAATAAAGTTCTCAAGTAGGTTGTATTTCCTCAGATAGACATTCATCTCATACGCTTTACAGCTGAGTAAAGACTGATTTTTTTCTAGTTGGACTAAAATCTCACTGGCAAAAGCAGTGAGGGACAAAGAACTAAATGCTTCCCAGTTTTTTGATAAATAATAATCAAAGCAAAGATCTATTAGAATACCGGCATATCTTCGAAGTGGATATTTGAATTCAGATTTCAATCGGATAATTAGTTCATGCCCATCAGTATATGCGTCTATGTGTCGGTGCAGCTGGATGCCTATCGATAGGCCGCGTGGAAGATGATCACCTATTCCACCCTTTAAAAAATCTCCTTCTAATGCACCTGTGATTAGAAGAGGGTCAGGCCAAGCTAAATGGAAGTGGGCCAGGAAATTAATTTTTTAATACTCAAGCATCATAGATCGTTGTATTGCGCATAGTAGTTCTCTAAGTATTGGTTGAACGATGTATTATCTTGAAGTTCAATTTCTTTTTGTGCTTCAAGCGAGCGATAAGACTCAAAAGTTAGCAGCTCGAAAGCTTTTTTAGATATTTCACTCTGCATAGATTCGTTGGCCCATTTTTGGCTATACGAAAGTGCTAATTCGAAGAAAGTTACATCCTTTTTACGCATTTCTGCCAGAATTCGATCCGAAGGTGTTTGTTCAACATCCGTAATTTTCTCTAGTTGCTTATGATAGGAAGATATGTATTCGTTATCATTTGTTACTTTGGACATAAGCAAAGCTAATGGTTTTATTGCTTTAAGTAATTGGTCAGCAAGCTGACGAAATGGTTTAGATCCCAATTGTGTCTCAAGGAGTAGATTTGGTTCTCTTCCCCTGTTAACGACGTTATCAAAGTTATTATTTAGATACTCCTGCTCTCCTTTATTTAAAGGTGGGCTTTCTGAGATAAGGCAGAACAGTAAAAAAATATCTAAAAAAAGCATCTGGTTTTTATCTATACCCATTGCCACGAACGGATTAACATCTACACACCGAACCTCAATGTATTGGATGCCAGCTCGTTTAAGCGCGCTAGAGGGAGTTTCACCAGAACGAGTTACTCTTTTTGGTCGAATGCTACTATAAAATTCATTTTCTATCTGAAGTAGGCAGTTGTTAAGTTGTTGATAATCACCGTCTTTACCTGATGGGTATTTCTCATAGGGTGGATGTGGAGTAACTATAGATTTGCGTAGAGTTTCTAAATAGCTATTAAGAGAATTATATGAAACACGCATACTTTTCTGTGCCTCACTGCTATATCCCAGAGATCCCATGCGAAGAGCAGTTGCAAAGGGCAAATAGTAACTTCGCTTCTTCGTATCGAACGGCAGTAGTGGATGTTTTTTAAGATTATTTAAAAATGTAGAGCATACGGCTGGAGAAGCTCCGAATAGATAGATTAATAGCCATGAGTAACGGTGAAAATTTCGAATTAATCCGAGATATCTGTTTGAAATATAATCCTGAAGACTTTCAGATGCTTGCGATTTCCTCCACTGGAATTCCCAGAATTCTTGGGGCATTGAGAAGTTATAGTGAATTCCCGAAATTGCTTGCATATTTCTACCATATCGAACTCCAAGACCCTTTCGATAGATCGTTTTCATTTTTGCAACATTAGAGTCTCCATACTTCGCAATGGGAATACTTCTCTCCCCATCCACGACACAAGGCATACTTGTAGTCCATAGAATCTCGTCCCCAATGTTTCGATAAATAAAATTATGGATCTCGGAAAGAGACTTGAGACATCCATCTATATTTTCATTTGGTGGCGTAATTAATTCTAAGAGTGCTTCCGAATAATCTGTGGTAATTGAGTCATGAGTTAAAGCTGATCCAAGGGAAATTGGATGAGACATTTGAGATAACCTACCATCTTTAGTAATGCGAAGACTTTCTTTTTCTATACCTCTTACTATTTTTCTAAGTAATGGATAATATTTTTCTCGGTCGAGTTCCTCTAGCCCAAGATACGGCATTGATGTCAAGTTAAGCTCCTCGAATCTCGGTGGTATGGCGGATATTTTTCGGATTGCTTTTATTTTTACGATCTTTCCCGGGTCGTAAGTGTATAGAGCAATTGACGTCTAGTATAGGGCTGCTTAAAAAGTGGTAAAAGTTTAGTAGCCGTTGATCACTTCATTCTTTTTTTGAGCATTTTACAGGCAAAGGTTTCATCGGTTTTATCCTGTTGATCTGTGATCATCATTCTCCTAGACCTTAGTAAGGAAAACCTCAGTCCAGCGAAGATAGAATAGTAGTCTTAGTCTTTCGTAGCAAAACCAGATCCTTTTTCCCACTTGAATAATGTCTCATGATAGCTAGGTAGCCCAGTAAGCCTACGACAATTCAAACCTTCGGAAAAACAATTATCCATGCAGTTAAACTAGGCTATATCTTGAACAGGATTACCTAGTGAGGCCATTTCCCACTCAAGTACTGCAGCAACTTTATCGAGAGAATTTTCGTATATTATGTTACTTATTCTGGCGTCACTCCAACATAAAACTGTTGGTTCGTTATTTGGTTGATTTTCGAATAGCCAGTGAATCGCTTCTTCACAAGTGACGTTAATTTCTCCACCCAGAGCCCAATTCTGATAACTCTTCCAGTACAGGAGTTGCTGATTTAAAGGAGTTTTCCCCTCAAAAATTAAGTTACTAAAGCCGATCTTTTTATAATCTAACTTATGTAAGCTAATTAACACATCGATTGCAGCATTCCATAAATTTCTTCTTTGAGATTCATTGGTATTATCTTTTAGCCATCCACCCATGTGATACGGCGGTATATTTGAAGGGACAAGACCGGGCTAATATTCCATGATATAGAAAGGACCACCAAGGAAGCTTTTTTTTCTTCGATACCTATCAATCTGGGTATAGGAATACTACTTTTTTCTCCCAATATACCCATGATGAGGTATTGTAGTTTTAGATCATAATCAGGGAATGCGGTTTGTGTTCCCTGGGGCTGAAGTCGGGCAACATATTTTTTCTCTTTATTTCATTAGTGCTGTCTCGATAAATAATCACAAAAATGAGTGTCACATTAGACATACCTGTTGAAATTGGTACGGTTAATTTTTCTATATGGCACTCATTTTGAAACAATTCACTCAGCCAAACAGCGAGTTTTTTTTCGTTCCAGCGATATCTTCGACTGCTGGGACTGATTTTGCATTTTCCATCGAATCTCTCGGCTTTCATACTTTCTACGTAATTTCAATCCCGAATTCTCAAGAGAATGTTTACCGAGACGATTTAAGTAGTCGATCAACGACTCGTTCAAGCTGTCGAAGATTGCCACATTCTGCTGTAATATGACATGCGCTTTGATATCTAGTCATCTCAGAATCCCCCACTCCCCAAGCTCTTTGTGGCTCGGGGTTTAACCAGATTACGTGTTTGCTACGCTCAAATATTGCTCTAAGTATTTCAATTTTAGGATTACCTTGATTATTTCTCGCGTCACCCAAGATCAGCACGGTGCTGCGCCGGTCGATATCAGCAATTGCAATATCTCTAAAATCTTCTAAGCTGCGCCCATAATCTGTCGCACCCCCATATCGCCAGTTGACTAATTCGATTGCCTTCTCCACTGGATGCTCTCGAAAAAGTGATGATACTTCACCAAGGTGACTAGAAAATGCGAAGCTTCTTACTTTTGGAAGTACGTCTTGAAGAGCGTAAAGAAAAATAAGCAAAAACTTTGCATATGCAGCTACCGAACCGCTGACATCACAAATGGCAAAAATCTGTGGTTTTTTTCGAATTTTTCTCTTCCAATGAGTTTTAAAGGGGACTCCTTGGTACGCAACGCTGTCTCGAAGTGTCTTTGATATATCTATCTGACCTTTTCTAGTGCGTTTTATCTGTCTCCCATAACGTTTAGACAGCTTACCAGCCATCTTCTTTATCAATTCTTGAGTTCGATCAAGATAGTAACGTTCAATATTTCCTAATCTGACATCAATGAGAATTTCGTCACTTAATTGCCTATTACGTCCCTCGGCCTGAAGCATATACTCATGTTCTACGAAGTTTCTTACTTCTTTTCTGAGTGAATCTCTATAGCTTTTTATTACATCAAGGTTTTCATCATTGGTCTCCTCCATCGCACCAATGACATTCCTTATTTGTTCTTCACCCATTGCATCCAGCATTCTTCGGATATATTGTCCTTTTTGGGTGAAAAGCTGAATATTGCTGAGATCAACCTCGCTGGCAGCGTTTTGCATTGCCAGAGCAAGTTCAGAGCGATTATTTGTGATTAGGTCCCTCATCAGCGGTATTTGCATTAGATTATTGATTTTCTGCGATTTCAAAAATTCTTGCCCTATTTCATCAGGACTTATTTTTAAACTTAAATTAGACAAGTTTTGGATTGATTTAGGATCTTCGATGAGAGTTTGTGGATGAATAGTTGGAAAATCTGACTTGAAAAAGCGGTCGAAGCAGTCAAAAAAAACTTCCTTCTCAGCCTTGGTTTTAGCAAGAGTCATTGCCAAGCCATCTCGCATCTGAGACTTTTTTTTAAAATCTAAAATGGATACTGCGTTGATAGCGTCAATAGTTTCCGAGGGAGATACTCTGATATCATGATTTCTCAGCATATAGACAAAGTTAATGAGACTTTTATGCACGCAAATTAGCTAGCTAATTTTAACCGATTTATCTTCACACGCCTCTGCTATTTTCAACATAGACGGCAGATTAGACTTTGCATTTTCGATGTCTTCCTCGAATTTTAAAAGGACGTTTAATGTATTAATCACCAAGTCATATTCTAAGGATCCTGCATTCAGAAGAAGAAGACTTTTTGCCCAATCAATAGTTTCAGAGATAGCGGGTGTTTTCTTTAAATCTAAATTGCGAAGCGCCTGAACGAACCTCACTAATTTTTGCCGTAGGAGTTCATCAATCTCGGGCACTCTCTCTAATACAATTCTTTCTTCTAGTGCTTGGTCGGGTAGTGGAATATGCAAGTGGATACATCGTCTCTTTAAGGCATCTGAAATATCTCGAGTATCGTTGCTAGTCAATACCACAAAAGGAATCTTCAATGCGGAAATAGTTCCAATCTCAGGAATCGATACCTGATAGTCAGATAATATTTCTAAAAGAAGTGATTCAAACTCAAAATCTGCCTTATCTATTTCATCGATTAAAAGTACAGATCCGTCTTGTTCATGCATTGCGCGCAGTAGAGGTCTCGGTTCAAGAAATTGCTGGGAATAAAACGTATCAGAAAGGGAATGGAGGCGAGCCATCGAATCTTTAAATCCTGTTGACTCACCTAGCACATCTGACAGCTGCTCTTTGAGCAACTGCGTGTATAGTAACTGCTTAGTATATTTCCAGTCATACAAGGCTTTACTTTCATCAAGCCCCTCGTAACACTGCAGTCGAACAAGAGAGATATCCCACGCACGGGCAGCTGTTTTTGCTAGTTCAGTCTTCCCTACGCCAGGAGGTCCCTCCACCAGCAATGGTTTCTCCAATTTAGCTGCAAGATATATCGCAGTAGCAATTTTTTCATTACAGACATAACCTTGTTCTTCAAAGCCACTAGTAATAAGTTCTATCGAATCCAACTACTCTGTCCTTTTTTTGACGTATAAGATACTTCATTAAAAACACTTTCAGGTATATATGAGCCTTATCCTCCAGTGGCATTCATAAATCTCAATACGGCGGGCTCATGATTTTCCTTGAATTCATGACTCAGTGGTTTGTTACTTAAACCTGTCACTATCGCCCTCTTAAGATCCTCAAAATTAGCTTTTTTGTTTCTGAGAATTGCCCTCAAATCAATAGAGTTTTCATGTCCAAGACACAGCAATAATCTTCCCTCAGCGGTAACTCTAACTCTGTTACACAGATGACAAAAGTTATTACTATGAGGTGAAATAAACCCAATTTTTGTGCGAGTACCCTCCATCCCATAATATCTTGAAGGACCATCTAATTTACCTGGTTCACCTAAAGGCCTCAGCATATAGTGAGAACTTATTAGATTCCTTAGCTTTTCACTCGTCATGAGTGTTTCTTTTCTCTGGTGTGTTTTGATATTACCCAAAGGCATCTCTTCAATAAAAGTGAGATCTAAATCTTTATCTCGGGCAAAATTCACTAGGTCAATTACCTCGTTATCATTTTTCCCTTTCAATATGACACTGTTCAGTTTAATTCTGTCAAAACCCACTTCTAAGGCAGCCTCTATACCTCTTTCTACTTGCTCGAGATTTCCGTATCTTGTCAGGTTACGAAATGAGCGTCGATCGAGACTGTCAATACTAATATTCAGTCGCTTAATGCCGGCATCTCTTAACGGCAGTGCCATATGTTGCAATAATGCTCCATTCGTCGTCATAACAAGTTCATGTAATCTAGGAAGATTGGATAATTTTTTTGCCAGAGATACGATATCGTTGCGCACCAATGGTTCTCCCCCGGTAAGACGGATTTTACTGACTCCAAGCTCATTAAAGGCCTTGCCAATTAGATATAGCTCCTCAAGGCTTAGTACCTTAGATTTCGGCAAAAATTCCATCTCTTCCGACATGCAGTAGATGCATCTAAAATTACATCTGTCAGTAACTGACAGGCGCAAGTAACTTATTTGCCTACCAAATGGATCAACTAGTAAGTTTTTCGATGATACTTCCATAACCTTGTTAGTCTAAGGGGTAAATCTTATTTGAGCTACCCTCTATCTTTACACATGCCTATCTCTTAGTTCAGGATATAAAGAAAAATAGTTCAACGCTAGGAGCTAAGAGGAGACGGAGTGCAAAATTTAAGATTACTATCTGCTAATATCTATATACTTGTGGGGCTTTTGGTGTCGATAACGATGTATATCAGCCTCAAAGCTAGCGGGTATTCTTTTGATATATCGATTGTCGCCGCCGTTGCGGCGATATGTGTATTTTGGTGGATTAGTGAACCAATTCC
>CABYJX010000015.1 GCA_902519405.1 uncultured Gammaproteobacteria bacterium | reverse complement strand
GCGGACCGACCGAATACTTACCCATACCTAATACATCCATAAAAAGCGGGAATAGGGTTCCAAATAATATAGTAAGACTGGCCACTAGAAAGATGACATTATTTAATAAGAGTAAACTTTCCCGAGAAATAACATTAAACCCTACACGACTGGCAACTGTCGGCGCACGCGCAGCATATAAAGAGAGCGAACCTCCAATAACAAGAAAAAGAAAAATTAAAATGAACAACCCTCGCGATGGATCGCTTGCGAAAGCATGAACCGAGGTTAATACTCCAGACCTTACTAGGAATGTACCTAACAGACTCAGGGAAAAAGTAAAAATCGCTAGTAGCACTGTCCAACTCTTAAAAAGCCCTCTCTTTTCAGTGACGGCTAAGGAATGAACCAGCGCTGTCCCAGCCAACCAAGGCATGAATGAAGCATTTTCGACCGGATCCCAGAACCACCATCCTCCCCAGCCTAGTTCGTAATACGCCCACCAGCTGCCCAACATAATGCCAAAAGTGAGAAATCCCCATGCAATATTAGTCCATGGTCGGGACCAACGCGCCCACGTTGCGTCAAGTCTACCTTGTATCAAAGCTGATATGGCGAAAGCGAATGGTACCGCGAAACCCACGTAGCCAATGTACAAAATAGGAGGATGTATAATCAGACCTATATCCTGTAATAGAGGGTTGAGATCCGCACCATCCAGTGGGGAACTAGGTAAAAGTCGCTCATAAGGGTTTGACGTGAATAAAGAGAAACTTAAGAATCCAGCTGATATTCCGCCAAGAACTGAGAGCACTCTCGCAGAAAAAACCAAGGGCAGTCCACGAGATGAAATGGCTACACTAACCATCCATATGGACAATATCAGTACCCATAAGAGCAAAGAGCCTTCATGATTTCCCCATACTGCAGAAAGCTTGTAGATGGCTGGTAGTAGGCTGTTACTGTTCGAGGAAACTAAGCGCACCGAAAAATCATCTGTTAAAAAAGCGTAACTTAGACAGCAAAACGAGATTGTTATAAAAACAAAAACGCCGAGGGCTAGCGAGTCGGCCGATTGCATTGCCCCTGTATTTGAAGAAAAACTTCCGGCGAGAGGCACAACAAAAAGAGCGATCGAGAGTGCAAAGGCCATTACGAGCGCAAAGTGACCCAATTCAGGAATCATACTCAATAACCAATGCTTGTCTTGTCAGACAGCTTTAGACTGTCAGCCACCTCCGGTGGCATATAGTTTTCGTCGTGTTTTGCCAATACCTCTGATGCAATAAACCGACCATTCGAGTCCAACACGCCTAATGCTACTACTCCCTGACCTTCCCCAAACAAATCGGGCAAAATACCTTCATAGAGGACTTCTAAAGAGGATTGGAAATCTGTAATGACAAATCTGACGAGTAAACTGTCGATGTTCCTGCGGAAACTCTCTTCTTCTACCATCCCACCAACACGAATTGGTTTCCCTATGGGCGCTATCCCAGCCTCCACTTCAGAAGGTGGGTAAAATAGGTTAATATTTCCACGCATAGCGTACATCACTAAGCCCACTGCAAGACTTGAAAAAAGAACTACGAACAACACTACACCGAGCCGCTGACGTCTTATTGGATGCATTAGCCCGCCTTGAATTTTGAGGTCAAACGATTTAATGATCTTCTCAGGCTAGCTTGTGGTGCCCAGATCATGATCACAATGACGAGTAGCGAAAATAAGTAGGCTGACCAAACATATACGCCATGCCCATCCATAAACAAAATCTCATAAAAAGACTGAAAGTACACTTTTAATCCTCTTTGACAAGTGCACGTACCCAAGACGCACGCCACTCTCTTTTGATCAGACTTACTCGCATATTACACAGTACGCAAGAGGCGAAGAGGGAATAAAATGCTGTTATCATTAGCAGCAAGGGGTATAGCATCGATGACTCTATCGCGGAACCGCCAGTAAAGGTGATTGACGCAGGCTGATGTAAGCTATACCACCAGTCTACCGATTTGTAGATAATCGGAATATTAACTGTACCAACTAAGCCTAAGATTCCTGCAGCACGGGAGGCTATAGATTTATCCTCATAAGCTTCATAGAGTGCGATAACGCCTATGTATAAAAAGAAGAGAATCAGCATTGACGTTGTTCTCGCGTCCCAAACCCACCACGTACCCCATGTTGGCTTCCCCCAAATTGCTCCGGTCACCAAAGCCGTTAGAGTTAGAAAAGCACCAACGGGTGCGGTAGCACGCATAGCTATCTCAGCCATCTTCATCTTCCATATTAGACAAATCGCTCCTGCTATTGCCATCACATAGTATCCGGCCAACGCAACCACTGCTGCCGGGACATGTACATACATTATTCTATAGCTGTTACCCTGTCGAAAATCCGGTGCCGTAAATAAGAGGCCCCATATGCATCCTGTTGCTAAAAGCAAAAGGGTTAGTGGTAGCAACCATTGTAGGATCCTACCCGCTATACTATAGAACCAAGGGGGCGATCCGAGCTTATGGAAAAACGTCCACATATCCAGCCTACCTCCTGCTACATATACGTTTATTAGCAAATAGTTGGATTGACAAAAATCTCAATAATCAAATCTCCATACTAATCCTGAGCGCGGCACCTACAGCAATAGGTGCTAATGCAATTGCGCCACATGCTAATGCACTTAGTAGGGCAAGTGAGGGAGACAAAAGCGATCCCTGTATACCGGCATCTACAGACGCTTTCCCAAATATCAATACTGGAACATACAGCGGCAGTATAATGAGTGAAATCAGTGCTCCGCCTTTACGCAGACCCACGGTGAGGGCAGCACCAATTGCGCCAATAAGGCTCAAAACGACGGTTCCAACCAGTAATGAAATCACCAAAGCCAATATCGCTGAAGCGGGGAGATCGAACATCAGCGCAATTAAAGGCGAGATTAGTGCCAATGGAAGGCCAGTTTGACTCCAATGAGCAAAGATATATGCCAAGCTAGAACCAAAAAGAGGTTGCGGAGCAATTAGCAACTGATCCAGAGAGCCATCGTCGTAGTCCTGTCGAAAGATACGATCAGAAGATAATAAACTAGCCAGAAGTGCCACGATCCATATCGCTCCAGAACTTTTTACAACAGGACCAAATCCTAATGGAAACAAAGCTAGCACCAAAATAAAAAATGCTATCGGCGTAGCAAATTCTGTAGGGCTCCTAAAAGCCAAAACGAACTGACGCTTGATAATACGCTGAGCGTATTCAAACATCCCTAGCTTCCTCACTCAAAGCTCCCTAATTCAATGATCTTTAGTTTGGTGCTGGAGAGCTTAATATCATGATGAGACGTCAATACGATTGCACCACCGCGAAGTAAATGATCTTCAATACAGCCTTCGATCTTTGATACGGCTGCCTTGTCTAAAGAGGTGAAAGGTTCGTCTAAGAGCCACAAGGTATGTTCCGTCAAAAAAATCCTCGCCAGACTCACTTTTCGCTGCTGACCTACAGAAAGATTATTAACAAAGGTATCGGTAAAACCGGCTAGTTCAAGCTGCGTCAGTGCGTCTAACACGAGATCATAAGATGGTTCAGACCATCCTGATAGGTCAAGCCTTAGATTTTCCAGCACGGTCAAATGTCCCTTCAAAGCAGACTGATGTCCCAGATAAAATATGGGAGAATTTCTATCAATCCGGCCTTGAAATCCATACTGCATCAAACCCGCAAGGATTCTCATCAACGTTGTTTTTCCACTGCCGTTTGCACCCACAACGTGCAAAGCCTCACCGGTAGAAATTGAAAATGAAATGTTTTTGAAAAGCTCTCTGTGGCCTCTTTCAGCACTTAATCCTTTTGCATTCAATAAAATAGACATCACATTATGAACTGTTGGTATGAATATTATGTAAATGTAAATCTGGATCTCGCTCCAGCTTCATATCAGTAAAATCATGCAAATCAAAATCTGCTAACTGAGATGGCGACACGTTTTGAATACTGCGAAAAATAGTCTCTATTCGCCCCGGAAATTCCTTTTCCCAATCCGCAAGCATATGTTTTATTTTTACTCTTTGAAGGTTTTCCTGAGATCCACATAAATTACACGGTATTATGGGAAATTCTTTATACTTCGCATACCGTACTAAATCTCTCTCCCTACAATAAGACAAGGGTCTTATCACAATATTTTTACCATCATCGCTCAATAACTTAGGAGGCATTGCTTTTAACTTGCCCTGAAAAAACATATTCAAAAAAAGTGTTTCGACTATGTCATCTAAATGATGACCCAGAACGATTTTTGTAGCACCAATCTCTTGAGCAAATCCATAAAGGGTGCCTCTGCGTAAGCGAGAGCAAAGTCCGCAAGTGGTTTTTCCCTCTGGGATAACTGACTTGACTATACTATACGTGTCTTTCTCCAATATATAGAATGGTACTTCTAGCGATTCCAAATACCTGGGTAATACGTCCTCCGGAAAGCCAGGTTGCTTCTGATCCAAGTTTACGACCACTAAATCAAACTCTATCGGTGCGCTTCGACGCAACCTAAGTAGGATATCTAATAATGCATAGCTATCCTTCCCTCCAGAGAGACAGACCATTAACAAATCGTGCTCCTCGATCATTGTATAGTCTGCTATTGCCACACCAACTAATCGTCTCAATCGTTTAGTTAGCTTTTTGCGTGTAACACCTTTCTTATTGGAGAGATCCACGAGGCACCTTTAAAATTATAGGCGCAGTGATTTTACATTTAGAGTGATCAATTTTAAACGTACTATAACGGTAATTCCTACAAAAGAGTCAAATTATCAGTTCTCAGTATCTCGTCGAATAAAGGAGTGCGACGAATTCTATAAATACCGCAGAGACAGGGGCGGGATAGAACTGGTGGGGAATCTTTATGCTGATCAGAAATTCTACGTATCATAAGGTTTATATATCGTTCATGGCGATCTGGGATCGAAGATTGTTCCCGTCATCCAATGTCTCTCGAACTCTAACCAGTGTTATCAGAGATTCCACATTTTTCGGCTTGAAGATCACTTCGTCATTCATAGCTGCTTGCGTTAGACAAGATTTACGCTGAAAATGCGGTCTTCTTACGAACGAATGACCATTTGATATGAGGAGCCACAAGAATAAATGAAATCACCTGTACGCATAACTGTTACCGGCGCAGCTGGACAAATTGGATACGCACTAGTATTTCGTATTGCCTCCGGGCAAATGCTCGGCGGGGATCAGCCCATTATTCTTCAGCTGCTAGATATCACTCCTGCACTAGATGTACTGAAGGGAGTAAAGATGGAGCTGGAAGACTGCGCATTCCCATTACTTACTGATATCGTTTGTACTGATAATCCGGATATCGGTTTTAGGGACAGTGAATATGCATTTCTAGTTGGTGCCAGACCACGTGGTCCCGGGATGGAACGAAAGGATCTTTTAGAAGCAAATGCGCAAATTTTTTCTGCTCAAGGCAGAGCCATCAATGAAGTAGCCAACAGAGATATATCTATCTTGGTAGTGGGCAATCCGGCAAATACCAATGCACTTATCACTCAATGTAACGCGCCTGATATAGATCCAAGACAAATCACCGCTATGACCAGACTCGATCACAATAGGGCAATAGCGCAGCTAGCTAAAAAAACGAACTCTCCCTTAGTCGATATATCTAGAATGACTATATGGGGTAATCATTCTGCCACCCAATATCCTGATCTTTTCAATGCGAAAATAAAGAATCAATTTGCAACAGAGATTATTGAGCAACAATGGTATGAAAGCGAGTTTATTCCCTCTGTTCAACAACGAGGCGCTGCTATTATCTCAGCGAGAGGAGCGTCATCTGCAGCGTCAGCTGCGAATGCGGCAATTGACCATATGCGGACCTGGGTAATAGGAACTCCAGATAATGATTGGACCTCAATGGCGGTGCCTTCAAACGGCGCGTATGGCGTTGCAAAAGGAATTATATATTCTTTTCCTTGTCACTGTTTAGAAAAGCAGTGGTCAATCGTCGAGGGGCTTGAAATCAATGACTTTAGTCGTGAAAAAATGAAAAATACTGAAAGTGAGCTAATAGAAGAACGTGACGCGATCAGGCATTTGCTCTAGTTTATTTATGCTAGGTATATGCTTTATGATAGTTTTCTCAAGGTAAGTACGGGCGAAGTAAGGACTACTTTGCGGCTACTTAAAACACCAATAGCCGCGATAAGGAAGGTCGCTCCAGAAATTCCTATCACCCAGAGCCACGGCATAGGTGTATAAGGCACCTCTAGGATCCATGTCAACACAGCGTAAATTGAAGCCTCCGCGCCAAAACAGGCTAAAATCCCAGCAAAAATCCCTATCGTTGCAAATTCAATTAACAACCCTCCCAATATCAATTGCTTTCGCGCACCCATAACCCTCAAAACGGCACTTTCAGTCATTCTAGAATCTAAACTTGCCTGAACACCCGCAATCAGTACGAGAGATCCAGCAGTAATCACAAAAATAAGTACTAGCTCAATCACAGCCGAAACCTCATCAATTATTTCTCTTATCTGATCCAAAACAATATCCATCTCTATAACGGTGATTGTCGGGAATTGACGAACCAGCTGATTCAAAAGTGGCTTCTGGCTCTGTTCGAGATAAAAGCTTGTCATGAACGTTGCGGGAAAATCCGAGAGCGTCTTTTCAGGAAAAATCATAAAAAAGTTGGGTCTAAACGACTGCCAGTCTACTTCTCGAATACTTGCAACGACTACCTCTATGGGGTACTCCCCTATCTGAAGACCAAGTGAATCCCCAACAGACAGTCGCATACGCCGAGCAAAATCTTTCTCTACGGAAACTACCCATTTATTTTTAATTTCATTCCACCAAACTCCTTTAAGTATCTTGTTACTTTGAGGAAGATTTTCTGACCAAGTAAAATTAGCCTCACGCTGTCTCCTTCCCAACCCATTTGGATCTTTTGAGGGAAGTGCTTGCTGATTAATGGAAATAATTCTTCCCCGAATCATAGGAAACATCGTTGCATCTGCAATGGACTCCGATTCAAGGAGGACCTTTATATCAAGAAGATCACCCGGACCGATATTCATTAGGAAATGATTTGGTGTATTGGCAGGAAGTTGAGCTTGCCATTGATTTAAGAGAGACGTACGAATGCCCAGCAAAACCAATAACATCATTATAGCAACGGCGAAGACAACGACCTGCAAACCATTAGATAAACCTCTCCGCTTTAGAGCAGCAAAAGCTAGCCTCCATATACTGCCAGCACGCATACCTACGGTCCTAGAGCTAGCCAGAAAGGCGAGTGAGACTATGATGCCCAATATAGCGACAATAGCTAAACCGGCTACAATAGATATGACTAATTGCCAGTTTTGACTGTAGAAGAAGATCAGCAGTGTTAGTGCTAGTAAACCCAAAGAATAATCTGCGGCAAAACCCTTTGACTTATCAGGTAAATCTCGCCCTAAAACCTTCATAGGATTAGCTAGGGATAAGCGTCGGATCGAAGGCCAGGAAAATACGAGCAGACAAATAAAAGAAGTTGTGACACCTGCCAAGTATGGTCTAATCCCAGCGGAGCCCGGATCCACCGGTAACCGTTCTCCAAGAATAGAAAAAACGACATCTTGAACAAAAAATCCAAGTAAACATCCGAAGAGTCCCGAGATTAAGCCTAGAACCCCTAAGCACTGAGCATACAAGAGAGAAATACTTCCAGAGCGTGATCCCAAGGCTTTCATAATAGCAACATGAGAAGTATGTCTTTCTGCAAAGCGTCCAGATGCCGAACATATAGCGGCACCGGCGAGGATGATGGTTAAGCTGCCGCTTAGTAGGAGAAAAATTTCCACTCTATTCATTGCACGAGCAATATTAGGTTGCACCTCACCTAGACCTAAAATTGTCTGTCCAGGCTCGATTTGAGTAGCTAGCCACTTAGAAAAGCTATCTAACAGGCTTTGATCACCGGCGTAAAGCTGCCTGTATTCAACTCGGCTGCCAGGACGGATAATCTGTGTTTCCGGGATGTCTTCAATATGCATCAAAACACGAGGACCTACCCCCGAAAATGCATCGCCACGATCTGGCTCGGAGCGAATTACAGCCGACACCAAAAAATTACTCTCTCCAATAGAGACTACCTCTCCCACTTCAATACCTAGAAAGGAAATTAATCTCGATTCAACCCAGATCTCTCCCCGACTGGGTCCGTAGTCGGTCGGGCTACCTTGTTCAAATGGTTTGTCACTAGTTAACAATTCACCGCGTAACGGATAAGATTTAGAGACAGCTTTCATTGATACCAGCCTCATACGGTCCTCAAGAGCCGCGTATAGCATAGTTGGAAATGACATTGAGGATGCTGCCTGAAGTCCCCGGCTCGTAGCCTGCTTTGGCCATACACCCGGAAGAGGTTCGCTACTTTTTACAACTAAATCTGCGGCTAAGAAGCGGTGGCTTTCATAAGTCAACGCAGAATCTAATCTTTCGGTAAATGCGCTTATGGCCGATGCAACTGTAACTGATAAAAAAAGGGCGGAGGTTAAAATCCGAAGTTCTCCGCCACGCCACTCCCGGGCCAAAAGCTTCCAAGGACTTAGTGTCATAAAACTAGCTATTAACTACCTTGCCCGCAGAAAGACTTATAGATCGTTGACAGCGATCGGCTAGACCAACCTCATGTGTCACTAAAATCAACGTCTTACCCTCCTCCTCATTTAAGGCAAAAAGTAAATCTATAACAACCAAACCAGTATCTGCATCAAGGTTACCAGTAGGTTCGTCGGCAAACAAAATATCTGGATCTGTTGCGAAGGCTCTCGCGATTGCGACCCTTTGCTGTTCTCCACCTGAAAGCTGCGTGGGGTAATGACTAAATCTTTGCTCTAACCCCACTCTTTGCAAGTATCGGCTAGCTGCCTCCACAGCAGACTGATTCCCATTCAGTTCAAGCGGGAGCATGACGTTTTCCAGCGCCGTAAGTGATGGTAATAATTGAAAGGACTGAAACACAAAACCTACGCGATCGCCACGAAATTCCGCCCTTCCATCCTCATCTAACTCCCCTAGGTCAACATCATCTATGACCACCCTTCCTTGACTAGGCAGATCAAGACCTGCCAAAATTGCCAATAACGTTGATTTGCCAGATCCAGAGGCACCCACTATAGCTACTGATTCCCCGGTCTTAATTTCAAGATCAATACCTTTCAGTATCTGAATCTCCGAATCAGCCATTTTCACATGCTTTTGGAGTTGTTCCGCTTTGATCATGCGACACGTCCTATTAATTACTATGAGGCTTACGTTCCTCGCCTGTTTTTCGGTTCAATCTGGCTACGTATGCAGCGAAGCGCAGCAGAAGATTATACTTGTGATGGGGGATAGTATCAGCGCAGCATATGGAATGTCTTTACAAGATGGCTGGGTAGCGCTAGTAAATGAAGATCTCAAAAATAGTGAAAGTAACTACCGAATTATTAATGCAAGTATTAGCGGAGAAACTTCCGCCGGCGGTAGAAGGCGACTAACCAATCTTCTAAATAAGTACAGCCCTGAAATGGTGATTATAGAGCTAGGTGGTAACGATGGATTGCGCGGTTATCCTATCAGTCAATTAGAAACTAATTTAATTGCAATGATCCAATCTTCTTTTAGTTTCGGTGCACGAGTTATTCTTTTACCAATGGAAATACCGCCAAACTATGGTACGAGATACACAAGCAGATTTAGAAACGCCTTTAAAAAAGCCTCTCTGGAGACAGGCGCCATACTTGGTCCATTTATATTGAAGGATATCGCACTAAATAAATCATTGATGCAATCAGATGGCATACATCCAAGAAAATCGGCCCAACCTATCATTAGGGAAGCGATCCTTAAAACTTTGCTTCCACTTCTCAACAAGTAATTAGCAAAAATTAACTTAAGAGATAAGAAACCAGTGGAACTAATTGTATTTGACTTAGATGGAACACTTTTGGATAAAACTTCTCGAATTTCTGAGTTTACCGGGAATACACTCTCAAAGTTGAGAGAAAGAAAGATTTGTTACACAGCGGCTACCGGCAGAACACTCCATGCTGCGACCAGTGTATTAAGAGGCCATTACTTTGACCAACCGATGATTCTAAAAAATGGTGTACTGACCTATGACCCAAAATATGGACGCTATACAGAGACTCATTTACTCAAATTCAATGATATACAGCCATTCAATACTATGCTGCTGGAAAATGGAATAACACCTTTTGTTTTCACCATCGACGATAGTCATAAACATGCTATTTATCACAGACAAAAGCTTTCGGTATCAGAGAGAAGAGTTCTACAACTTTTCGGTAAAGAAACCGATGTGCCCACGAAACCTCTAGAAAAATTACCCGCTAACATACAAATAAGCAACGTCAGTGCCATCGGGCCAGCCGAGGTGATTAATGCACTCTGCGATTCAATCAATAATTTAACTAGCTTAGTAGCCTACAGTGGCAAAGCCATAGAAGATTCTAATGTAAACTGGATGGATATTCATCATTCAGCAGGTAGTAAAAGTCGAGCAGTTAATCTACTTAAAAGAAAGTTGGGTATTGAAAAAATCATATGCTTTGGCGATAGCGATAATGACCTATCTCTCTTTAAGGAGGCAGATGAAGCCTATGCCCCTGAAAACGCTAAAGAATGCATAAAAGATATCGCCACCCGTGTGATAGGTCACCATGACGAAGATGGAGTTGCTCACCTATTGCGTTCAAGATTCAATCTAATTTAAGTGTTGGGTTATGTCGCCAAAAAGACCTACTTTATCTTCGGCCATAGAAGTGGAGTCTCGTTCACATAGTCTTTATATAATGGGTCATTACCCCACTTTCTTTTAGCCGCTTTCTCTAGCAATACGGTTCCACTTACTCTGGTAAGTAAGAAATAAACAAAAATCGGGACGGTTGCTGACATGTAACCAACACCGCTCATCGCAGGGAGTGCTAACAAGACGATTCCGAACCAGAACAAGATCTCTCCGAAATAGTTTGGATGCCGAGAAAAACGCCAGAGCCCCGAATTTATAAATGCCTCTGCTCCATAACTTTCTCGATGAACTCTTTTTTGATAATCGGCAACCACTTCAATTAAAAATCCGAGGCTCGCTAGTAATATTCCCGGTAAGTCAGTAATCGACAAGCCTACTTCAGTTTCTCCAGTGATTGTTGTTAACACAGGAGACATGCAAACAGTGATCCAAATTCCCTGCATCGTCCAGACAAAGAAATATCTAAATGGTTTGTGTTTGATGCTATCGAATCGCGAATCACCATTAGATTTTTTCATTCGAGAAACAAGAAACCATCCCAAACGTGACGCCCAAACAATCAAAAAGGTGGATAAAAGTATAGATCTAAAATCAAATCGATAAACCAAAAAGAGAGATAAAAGGCATGCACTAATAAAGGTAATCGCACCAATTAGATCATAAAATTTTTCGGTTTTAAAAAGTGCGGCTGGGACAAATGCTAACCACTGCAAAAAAAATATATAAATCACGCACCCCATGATGATCGTTGAACCTATCAAAAAACTACCTCCATCAAAAATTCCGAAGATCAGCAATAAAACTAACCGAGAAACCAATTAAAATCATCTTTTTAAAAAAGATCGTGCGCAGAATGGATAAATTTAATCATTCCTTAATCTTTAGGGGTGATTAGTACCTTTCCACCAGTCGCTCTTTTCGAGGTTAATGCTATTGTCTCCAGCGACAATACGTCCTCAAGAGAAATCTTTTTCGCATAGCCACTTGCAAAATTAGTGGTCAATTCTGCAGCCACTCTTCTTTTCATGGTTGACACGATTTCATCCCCTGCTCGTCTCATAAATGGCATTAACAACCAACCTCCAACACCCCAAGACAAGCCGAAACTCCTTGTAAGCGAAGTAGGAGACATATCAAGCCCTCCATAGATATATATCTGCTTGTAGATATCTGATCCATATGCGCTAAAGTTTGCCACTCTGGGTTGCGCACTCCTCTCCATACAACTCAATATTTGTCCTGCAAGATTGCCACCTCCTATTGCATCAAATCCTAGTGTGGCTTCAGTCTCACTAATAGCATTCGTTAGCTCTTCCTTAAAATTTTCTTGACTAGAGTCCACTGTATGAAGCGATCCCTGCCGAGTTAGCACATCAACTTGCTCACTCGAACGAACAATATTTGTTAGGCCTATCCCATCAGCTAGACATACTCTATTCAGCATTTTTCCAAGATTTGACGCGGCTGCGGTATGAACTAATGCGGTGTGTCCGTCCATACGCATTGTTTCTATCATACCCAGCACTGTCATCGGATTAACAAAACATGATGCTCCCTGTTCCGCTGTTGTCCCGTCTAATAAAGGCAAGCACTGGCTGATATTAACACTTCGATACTGGGTGTACATGCCACCTCCAAAAACACCTACCATCTTACCTTTCAGTGCCTGTGCTGCATCAGATTCACCCGCACCAACAACCAAACCAGCCCCTTCATTACCCACGGTCATCGGTCGACCAATTCTTCCACCAATCATCGCACGAGCTTTCTCGAAAATCTTACCCAGCACAACCGGTCCATTTGATCTTTTTTCTATTCTGATAGATTCTGGATCAACCGGACCCAACATAAGTAATAAATCTGAGGGATTAATCGGTGATGCCTGGATTTCCACTAGCACCTCTTCAGGACCTGGTATAGGAACTGGTTCCTGAACCAGTAATATCTCGAGGGTTAGATCTTTATTAATAATGGAACGAAGCTGGGTTTGCATCTTCACGATCGACTACTCCAAAAAAGAGGAATAACTAGTTAGATTTATAAAGCTAAACATGCATGACGGATACGACAGAAAAGGCAGTACTATAGAAATGCCGTAAGAGTATACTGTTGCCATTTAAATACAAAGGATAAGTTGTGAGAAGATCTAATTTATCTGTGATAGCGGCGGGTCTGTGGTAGCTCTATACTTGGTAGTTTGTATCTTTGTAACCATACTCCTTACGTATATAATTCCGCAGCTCGCGCTCTTTGAAACTCGCAACTCCAGTTCAATGAGGCCGTCTGATCTAGGTATTCACTTTAAAGATATTGTCCTCCAACCAATTGACTCAGCAATAAATATATACGGCTGGTGGATGCCGGCCGACAATTCCATCGCTACATTAATATTTATACACGGCGCCACATCTAATCGACAAAGTGAATTCTTTAAATCGGTTCATTTTTACGAGGCACTAATTCGGAGCAATATCTCCGTAGTTTGCATCGATCTAAGGAATCATGGTGAATCAGACGCTGACGGTAAAGGATTGGGCTTTGGTGTTTCAGAGTCAAATGATGTGGCGTCTGTGATCCGTTGGACAAAGTCCACAATCTCAGACCAACCTCTTTTTGCAATGGGAATTTCTATGGGCAGTGCGTCTATAATTCATGCTGGAAATGACTTGAACGATTTGCAAGGAATAATATTACTGGATCCAATGCTTAACACACAGTCTTCATTCGCAAGGGGTGCAGCTGCTCAGACCGGAGCGCCGTGGCCACTTTTTGTCCCCTCTGCCTATATTGCTACGTGGATGTACGGGTTACCTCACAAAAGACAAGATGCACTAGATAAAATTTGTTCGCTAACACTACCTATCTTATTGATACAAGATCCAGAAGATCCTGTTGCCATTGCGAAGTTCTCAAAAGACGCTGCTGCTAAAAATAGTAATATAGTATATCGGGAGGGGCCCAAAATTTCACGAGTCCATCCCACGATTAAAGATCATGGTGGCTGGGGAAGTCACGTTGCCGCGTACGCATTAAATCCAGAGAAAACATTTGGCGAAATTTATAACTTTATTCTATCCTCAATAAATTCCGTAAAAGATAAGTAATTTAACTTAATGCACAAGCTAGGTTTTAATAAATTACTAAGATACCGGTATATCGAACTGATAGCCCTATGGGAAGGTAGACTTACTACTAAGCATCTCTGTGACACTTTCCAAATTGGTAGACAGCAGGCAAGTAAGGATATTAATTGTTACAATAAGCTCATTGGGCCAAGTAATCTTACTTATGATCGCTCATTGAAAGGCTTTATTCCTGCCGCTAACTTCTCACCTAAGCTTGTCGCAGGGGTACTTGATGAATATCTTGAGCTGATTACAGATTATCATAACCCGTTAAATATTTTTAATTCTCTGAAAATTAAACATTGTCCCCTGGAGATAATAAGATGGCCCGCCCGTGATGTGCAACCAATACTAATTAGATCTCTGGTCGAAGCAATAAAATCTAAACAGCGGATAGAAGTAGATTATGTGTCCATTCAACAGCCTGACCGAGAAGGAAGAATCATCACCCCGCACACTATTGTATCAACAGGTGAAAGATGGCATGTAAGATCATGGTGTGAGAAGAATGGAGACTATCGAGACTTTGTTTTAAGTAGATTCCGGGGTGAACCGGAACTACTTGGTCCATCAAACAATCCCATTGAAGACGATCTCGCATGGCAAACGAAAGTGACTATGGAAATTATTCCCAACCCAGCCTTGACTACTGCACAACAAAACGTCGTCGCTGAAGATTATAGTATGTTTGAGAGAAAAATGGATGTCACGATCCGAGCACAGCTCCTGCCGTATGCTGTCAACTTATTGGGTCTAGAAATAAAATCAAAGACTACAAATGTTCTTTCTAAGCAACTAGTTCTAAGAAATGCTGAAGCTTTAACTAAATGGTTATATTTCTCTAAGCAAGAATAATAGTGGAACATTGTAATTATGGATTAATATCGGAAGCTAGATCTCTAATTATGATACTCCAATGATCAAGGGCATCCTTAAAAGCTTTAATAGGAATACGCTCGTTGAGTCCATGCGCAAAACTCTCGTCAGGGTCTATAAAAATGCCCCCGACTCCAAAAGTGGGTATTCCAGCCCTCCTAAAATGTGCTCCGTCGGTTGCTCCCGACTCCATAGTTGGAATTATTTGAAGTCCTGGATATCGATTATGGACGGCTCTCGTTACAGCACGCACTACATCTGGTCTTAGTTCAGATATTGGGCTTTCTACGACTTCATCTAATAATCGAAATTCGATATTTGGGTTTGAAATTACTGAAATGAGTTTGTTTTCTATCAATGAAGCTAAAATTCCGGGAAATATTCGACAATTTATAGTCGCGGTGGCCGATTGAGGCAGCGCGTTCTCCGCATGTCCCGCTCGAAGCATCGTTACTACGCATGTTGTTCTGGTAGTACCTACATAAGAAGGTTCTTGAAATAATCTATTCGATGCCTCCTCATCGCTAGGATTTCGAGCAAATGACTGCATGGCGTCACCTACCGGGCCATCTAATCGCCGCCCCATGTTTTCAAAGTATGACAACGTCATTTCGCTCCACATCACAGGGAAACGAAAATTTTGAATCGCTTTAATTGCATCGGCAAGTTCATAAATAGCATTGTCGAGGCGCGGACGTGAACTATGCCCACCAGAATTACGAGCGGTAATCTCCCAGGTCGCGTAAGTTTTTTCCGCAGCCTGAAGTTTGTATAGTAACGCCTGACCAGATCCATCTAGCTCTCCACCACCCGAGTCAGAATTTAACGCAAATTCAGCATTTCTTAACTCAGGTATTTCATTTGCCAGCATTCTAGTCGTTCGCATATAAGTTTCCTCATCGCCGGAAAAGACTAAGAAAATATCTCGATTTGGAACGAATCCCTCGTCCTTTAAGCGGATAAATGTGGAGATCAGCTGAGCTACACCAAATTTATTGTCAATAGTGCCTCTGGCATAGTAATAGGTATCGTCCTCGGTCAAGGTAAAAGGTGGTCGTACCCAGTCCTCATCAAGGGCTTCAACAACATCAAGATGACCCAATAATAGCATTGGCCTATGAACTGCTCTGTCGGCAGGATACCTTACTACCAGAGAACCAAATCCATTTAATGGAAGAACATTAATCCAGTCTGGAGAAAATCCACCTGCTTCAAGCTCACTCGCTAAGTAATTTGCTACACGTATCGTATTATTCTTCGTTTTCGAGGTATCTAAACTAATTATCGTTCGATATATATCAAGGGTTCTTTGATGATGAAGGGTTGAAACCACATTCGCCTGGATCACTTTCGCGAAGAACATGAAACTTATAAAAAACGTCACAGATCTCATTATAAATATTTGCCGATTTTATTACGCTCAATATTAGTTCGGAGAGAAATGTTTGTCACACTATGAGTTTCGTGAAGCATCAGTATTTGCTGATCACAAACCTCGAAAATACTGATTATTTTTACGGTATGTTTTTTTTTCTTCGTCTGCGCTTAATCGGCAATCGCATCTCAGACTTGGGGTAACGCGGTAAACGACCTGTAGCTAAATATCTATGGATGGTTTCCTGAGATCGAATCGAGTTTTTTTTTCTTTTACTTAATGTCTTTTCATTATTTTGCGACGCATCGAGTCTCCGCGACTTAACATTGTCAAACCACTGTTGATCGAGAATATCTTGTATAACTATCTGTATACTGATATCTGCAACTGGGCAGAGAACCTCTACGCGATAATCGATGTTACGCGTCATCAAATCAGCCGAACCTATGTAGTAGGAAGGATCTCCCTTATTATGAAAAACATAAGCCCTCGCATGCTCCAAATATCTATCCACAATACTGATTGCCTGAATATTATCCGAGACTCCTGGGATTTCGGGTACTATTGAACACATACCACGAACAATGAGCCTGATCTGAACACCCGCCTGGCTTGCTTTATAGAGCAGCGATATCATGCTGGGATCTGTGAGATTGTTACACTTAAACAGCAGAGCAGCGCGGAAACCTTCTTCGGCGTTGGTTATCTCTGTTTCTATGAGATATTCCAACTCCGAACGACTGCTATGAGGCGATACGATTAAATTTCGATAATTAGGCCTCTTGTAAGTATATTTTAGAAAATCAAAAACATTTCGTACATCACGTCCAATATCCTGATTCGCCGTAAAAAGTGCGAAATCAGTATATATCTTTGACGTGTTTTCATTAAAATTCCCGGTACCAATATAACTATAGTAGCGCCCACCGCCACTTTCTTTTCGCTCAATCAAAAAAAGCTTACTATGAACCTTTAGACCTGGCACACCAAAAATAACCTCAATACCTTCCTCGGTAAGCCGCTGGGCCCACTCAATATTTGCTTCTTCGTCAAACCGAGCTGCCAACTCCACGACCGCCTCTACTCGCTTGCCATTTTGCACTGCATTTACCAGAGCATTCGCTACCCGAGAATTTGAGGCCACTCTATAAAGACAGATTCTGATGGTCAAAACGTCAGGGTCTAGTGCTGCGGTTTTCAAGATGTTGATGACATAATTAAAGGGATGATATGGATAGTAAAGAAAAAAATCGCGTTCACGAATTATTGAAAAAAAACGGTCGCCAGTATCTAGCTCAGGAATCCGAATAGAATGCATCTTGTCGAATTCTAGTTGCTTTGATCCAGGGTTAGGAAATACTATGAAATCCTTAGAATTATGGTAACGCCCTCCCGGGATTTGTGTATCGTACTTTCCAAAACCAAATCGTTGAAAAAGAATCTCGAGTAAATAAGATGGCATTTCAGCATCATAAACAAATCTTACACCTTGAGCTCGTCTTCGCTGCCTGATACTGCTTTGCATCTTAGCCACTAAGCTCTCCGTGATACCAGTGTCTAGTTCAATTTCAGCATCCCTGGAAAATTTAAAACTGTATGCCTTAGCTTGGTCTATCTTTATTGCACCACGAAATACCTCCGTCAAACATTTGCGAATAATGTTGTCTAACGCTACATAGACAGTACCAGTCTTCCTTTTTTGGTTTGGAATCTGGATAAATCGTAGTAATCGATCTGTGGGCAAACCCACTATGGCATAGTTGCGTTTTCCATCACTCAGTATATCTATGGCAAGATAAAGAACTTCATCAGCTAATTGCGGTGGTGAAATAGTTTCGCTAAGAAGAATCGGATCCAACTCTGGTAACACAGAACTGAAAAAATACTTTCGGACATAATCTGACTGATCAGAATCGAGCTGTTCCTCATTAATTAAATAAATCTTATTTTTCCTGAGCTCTTTGAGAGCAGTTAGATAAAGTTTTTCAAATTCTTTCTGGAGCAGTTGAACTCTACTTTGTATCTCATCTAGCAGAGATTTCGCCCTTTGTTTTGTTGCTCCAGAAGATAAACTTATTAGTCGCTGAATCTCGGCGACTCGAACACGAAAAAATTCGTCTTGATTACTGGAGAAGATACCTAAATAGCGAAGCCGTTCTATTACTGGAACACTTGGGTCAGATGCTTCTTGCAACACCCTCTGATTGAAGGACAACCAGCTCAACTCTCTGGGAATGAGCAATTTGTCATCAAGATCAGTGAAACGTTGCTTTAATGAGGTCGCCAAATTAACTCCAAAGCCTTTCTGTTTACAAGGATTAGTAATTGTTATTTAGATAAAATTTTTCCACATTTAGATTCCAGTATCGCACAAATCTTAAAAAAAAATGTTATTGCTATGTTACAAAATAATTTGGCCATTTATTAATAAAAATATATCTACTAGAACCTAATGACTACCTGCAGCATCTCACTTAGAATTAATGATTAGCTGTTTATCTAACCTTGCAATATATTTAGGGAACAAAAGAACTTATGAAAACAATCGAGACCGTACAATGCTTTAACGGCAGACAAATTAGAATTGAGCATTTTTCTGAAACTCTTCAGTGTGATATGAAGTTTGCCCTGTTTCTTCCACCTCAGTCGGAAAAGAGCGAGGTTCCCGTAATATATTGGCTTTCCGGACTAACATGCACTGATGAGAACTTCGTTCAAAAAGCTGGCGCCCAGCGATACGCTTCTGAATATGGCATCGCTATCCTGGCACCAGACACCAGCCCTAGAGGAGACGGTGTACCCGATGATCCCGATGAATCATATGATTTTGGATTAGGTGCAGGATTCTATGTAAACGCCACTCAGGAACCGTGGAAGAAAAATTACCAGATGTACGATTATGTTACAGAAGAGTTACCGCAAATTATTAATACGAGCGATCTGCCAATTGACTCTTCGCGATCCTCGATTTCAGGACACTCGATGGGTGGACACGGAGCACTGATATGTGCACTTAGAAATCCCGACCGATATTGCTCTGTGTCAGCGTTTTCTCCTATCGTGGCTCCAAGTCAGTGCCCATGGGGGGAAAAAGCCCTATCCAGATATCTTGGTGAGGAGAAATTTTTATGGCAGACATATGATGCTAACGACCTTATCGCAAATGGCGCCTCACACCTACCTACTCTCATTGATCAAGGCACTGCTGACAATTTTCTTGAGGAACAACTAAAAACAAATATTTTAGAAAAGACCTGCGATGACACTGGATATGACGCATATATTCGTTATCAAGAAGGTTACGATCATAGCTATTTTTTTATCTCAAGCTTTATAGGTGAGCACATCGCTTTCCATAATCAATTTCTCAAAACAAACTGAGGTCATTGAGTCCTCGATAAAATGGTAGTAAGGAAAAATGAAGGAAACGAATGGCAAAGTTATGATAAAACTAAATGACAACACTCTATTAAAAACTGATGCGCTCATAAACGGGGAATGGGTACCATCTGATAACGGTGATCTATTGCCAGTTAAAAATCCAGCGACAGGTGATGTAATTACTCAAGTTTCAAAGTCATCTGCGAACCAAACTAAAATGGCGATTGAGGCTGCTGCGATCGCTATGCAGGATTGGAAGACTCTAGCAGCGAAGACAAGAGCTAATCTTTTAAAGGCTTGGTTCGAATTAATGATTGAGCATCAAGAAGACCTTGCAAAAATAATGACAGCGGAACAAGGAAAACCTCTAGCCGAATCAAGAGGAGAAGTAGCGTACGGAGCTGCATTTATTGAATGGTTTGGTGAGCAAGCTAAGAGGATCGACGGAGACATTATACCCGCTCCGTCACACGATAAGCGCATTGTATGTATTAAGCAACCTGTCGGCGTGGTCGCTGCAATTACTCCCTGGAACTTTCCTAATGCGATGATCGCAAGGAAGGCAGCGCCAGCACTAGCAGTCGGATGTTCAATCGTAATAAAACCTGCGTCTGAAACCCCACTGTCAGCGCTCGCGATGGGAGAACTGGCGTTAAGAGCAGGGATACCCAAAGGTGTTATCAATATCCTAGCAGGCAACTCTTCGGAAATTGGTGGCGAAATGACTAGTAATGACATCGTGAGAAAACTTACGTTTACCGGAAGCACGGTGATTGGCAAACTGCTTGAAGCACAATGTGCCAGCACTATGAAAAAAACTTCTATGGAACTGGGCGGCAATGCTCCATTTATTGTTTTTGAGGATGCTGATATCGATGCTGCTGTTTCGGGAGCCATGATCTCAAAATATCGTAATTCCGGACAAACTTGTGTCTGCTCGAATAGAATTCTATTACACGATTCAATCTATGATGAATTTCTTGAAAAGTTCGTCTCTGCCACCAAAGCACTTACAATAGGAAATGGGGTCGAGGATCATATAAGTATTGGCCCACTCATTAATGAAAAAGCAGTTAGAGATGTCGATGAGCTCGTTCAAAGTTCCGTAAGCTCGGGTGCCGAGGTCATCTGTGGTGGAGGGCCGCACCAGCTAGGCAGCTGTTTTTACCAACCCACTATCCTAAAGAATGTGTCTCGGGACATGCCTGTTTTTCGAAATGAAATTTTTGGGCCAGTGGCCCCACTTGTACGATTTTCCACTGAAAGTGAAGCGATAAGTCTCGCTAACGATACTGAATTCGGACTTGCAGCTTATTTCTATACTCGCGATATCGGCCGAGTTTGGAGAGTTAGCGAGGCGTTAGACTATGGTATTGTAGGTATTAATGAAGGTATTATCTCGAACGAAATGGCTCCCTTTGGCGGAGTTAAGGAGTCTGGGTCTGGCAGGGAAGGTTCGAAATATGGAGTCGATGATTATCTAGAGATCAAATATGTATTAATGGGTGGGCTTGATCGTTAGGTCTAGAGATTTTATTTTTCAGTTTTTGCGTAATCTAAAGTTTTATCAAGCGCAACTGAAAGCTTTTCGATCAATTCGTCGATTTGTTCCTCATTGATGATCAGGGGGGGACATAAGGCAATGTTATTTCCGGCAAGACCTCTAACAATTAATCCCTCTTCTTGTGCCGCTTTTTGACAAAAAGACCCCACGGAATTTGTACTAAATGGGCTTTTCGAGTCCTTATCAAAGACTAGTTCTAGGGCTCCGATCAAACCCATACCTCTCACTTCTCCCACTAAAGGATGCTCTGCGAATTCTTTGAGTTTCGGTTGGAAATAATCACCCATCTTTTGCGCATGATCAAAAATATTATCCCGCTCGTAAATTTCTAGCACCTTAATAGCTACTGCGCAGCCCAAAGGATGGCCACCATAAGTATATCCATGACCATATACACCAACTTCCGCAGCCTGTTCAGACATGGCCTCATATATTTCACCCCTCACCATTGCAGCACTGACAGGAACATAAGCTGACGACAAGGCCTTGGCGCACGACATGAGATCTGGCTTCATATTCAACTTAGTTGCTCCAAAATCGCTCCCTAACCGGCCAAATCCACAAATCACCTCATCATCCCAAAGAAAGATATCGTACTTATTTAAGATTGCCTGAACCTTTTCAAAATACCCTTCTGGGGGAACTATGACACCACCAGCACCACAGACCGGTTCGGCAATAAACGCCGCTATAGTATTGGGATCTTCTCGAAGAATGAGAGTTTCGAGCTCGTCAGCGAGCCTAGAACTAAATTCAGATTCAGATTCACCAGGTTTACCCTCTCGATAATAGTGTGGGCAGGTTGTTCTCAAGATACCTAGGGCATCAACTGGAAGATCAAAATGAGCATGCATAGCAGATAATCCTGTCAAACTAGCCGAGGCTACTGTTACACCGTGATATCCCTTATCTCTCGAAATAATTTTACGTTTCTCTGGCTTGCCAATGGCATTAAAATAGTATCTTATATTTTTTATTTGGGTATCGTTGGCGTCTGAACCGGAAGTCCCAAGGAATACCCTAGCATCATCTACGGGCGATATAGTGGCCAGCTTTTCAGCAAGTTCCATTGCCGAGGGATGACTTTTTCCGCCAAATAAATGACAAAAGGTAAACTTTCGCATCTGCTCTTCGGCTGTCTGAATTATCTCTTCGTTTCCATAGCCAAGCGAGGTGCACCATAGCCCGGCTAAGCCCTCTAAATAGCGCTTCCCATTGCTGTCATAGACATATACTCCTTCACCTCTCTCTAGAACTAATTGCTCTATTGCAAGAGGATTCGTTGTGGGATAGATCATTGACGTCATTCAAGCCTCCTTTTAAGATGCGTCAACTAACTAGCTGACTAATGATAAATCTTCTAGTTGTGTTTTTTATAAGTCTAGAGTCGTTTTTCGAATGGCCTCGCGCCAACTTTTTATTCTCCGTGCACGTTTTTTCGAAGTCCATGAGGCTTTAAAGGCTCTATCCGTCTTCCAAATTTCTCGCAATGCCTTTTTCCCTTTCCAAAGTCCTACTCCTTGTCCGGCTAAATAACAGGCTCCCGCTACCGTTGATTCTATCACTGAAGGTCTGATCAGCTGTCGACCAATGACATCTGCTTGTATTTGCATTAACAGATTATTTTCTGAAGCTCCTCCATCTACCTTGAGTCCTTTTAAACGCTTACCTAAATCTCTCTCCATGGCCTCTATCACATCCATATTTTGAAGAGCTATTGCATCTAAAGTTGCTCTAGCAATATGTCCACGCTGAGTTCCACGTGTTAATCCAGTTATAGTGCCTCTCGCCTCCGGACTCCAGTGTGGCGCGCCTAAACCGGTAAGTGCTGGCACAAATTCAACTCCGTCATGGTCAGCTACTTCCGCAGCGAGACTTTCTATGTCGGCAGCTTGACGAATTAATTTAAGTCCATCGCGAATCCATTGGACCGCTGCTCCACAAACAAACGCACCACCTTCAATTGCATAAGTCGCTTTTTTCTCATGCTCCAACTGCCATGCTACCGTAGTTAGCAGGTTGCTCTTTGAGTTCAACTTTTTTTCGCCAGTATTCATCAAAATGAATGAACCCGTCCCAAAGGTGCATTTTACATCACCAACACTGAAGCAAGTCTGTCCAAATAGTGCCGCCTGCTGATCGCCTGCTACTCCGGTAATCGGTATACCATCAGGAAGACCTGGAAAACCCAGAGTCCTGCCCATTTCGCCAGTGCTCGCACAAATGCGAGGAAGTAGCTCTCTAGGGATTTCGAAAAGATCTAGCAGATCTTTATCCCAGCACAAAGAGGAAATATTCATCAGCGATGTACGCGAAGCGTTTGTAACATCAGTTAAATGAACCTGACCGCCAGTCAGCTTCCATAACAAATAACTATCAATAGTTCCGCCAATCACTCTACCTCTTCGCATTTTAGCAGCAACTCCAGGGGAATTTTTAAGAAGCCATCTAAACTTACTCGCCGAAAAATAGGGATCCAAAAGGAGTCCAGACCGTCGCTTTATCAAACCCTCGGTTCCGGCTTCCTTGAGAGAGTTACAGAAGTCACTCGTCCTTCTGCATTGCCAGACGATAGCGTTGTTCAACGGTTGCGAGGTGAATCGATCCCAAAGGAGGGCCGTCTCTCTCTGATTCGTGATTCCAATAGCAGCGATGTTAGACGGTCGACATATTTGCTGACGCATAATCGACCGGACAGAACGCACCACCGAATTCCAAATCTCATCAGGGGAATGTTCCACCCAGCCTGGCTTAGGATATATCTGCGCAAACTCCGTGCTAACTTTTGTTCGCACTCGACCTTGCGCATCCATTAGTGCCGCTGTTGTTCCCGTCGTACCTTGATCAATGGCAAGGACAAACGATGTCATTAACTGGCATACCCCTCAACCGCCTTTATTTCTAAATAGTCGGTAAACCCATGAGATCCCCATTCTCTTCCATTACCAGATTGCTTGAATCCACCAAAGGGAACATCGTACCCTCCAGACGCACCATTTATGTGAACATTACCAGCTCGTATACGCGACGCCACAGCTCGAGCCCGATTGATATCGCTGCTTTGAATATAGCCTGCCAACCCATACGGTGTGTCATTGGCTATCTCAACTGCTTCTTCCTCAGTCCGATATGGAATCATAACAAGAACAGGGCCAAAAATTTCCTCTCGTGCTATTGTCATTTTATTGTTTGCATCTGAGAAAACCGTAGGCCGAACGAAGTAACCAGTGTCACATTCATCAGGTCTTCCGGGACCTCCACAAACCAGTTTGGCTCCTTCTTCAATACCTTTTTTTATCAAAGTCTGAATTTTATCGAACTGTACATTAGACACTACCGGACCCATAGTAACGCCTTCTGCAGTTGGATCACCAACTACCACATTATCACTAACACGCTTAGCGATTGACTCTGCTTCCGCAAGCATATCTGCAGGGATTAACATTCTAGAAGGTGCATTACATGACTGTCCCGTATTGTTGTACATATGCAACAAACCGCCTGTCACAGCTTTCTCTAAATCAGCATCGTCCAAGATGATATTTGGTGACTTTCCTCCCAACTCCTGCGTCACTCGCTTCACTGTTGGTGCGGCATTTTGTGCTACAAGACTTCCTGCTCTAGTCGATCCTGTAAATGACATCATATCGACATCGGGGTGACTAGAGAGTGCCGTACCTGCCGTCGCTCCATCACCGTTTACCATATTAAAAACGCCGGCAGGAACACCTGCTTCATGCATTACCTGCGTCCAAATATAGGCGGATAGTGGTGCAATTTCACTAGGCTTTAAAACCATGGTACATCCTACCGCTAACGCTGGGGCAACCTTACAACCAATTTGATTAACGGGCCAGTTCCAGGGAGTTATTAAACCACAGACCCCTATGGGTTCCTTAAACACTCTATGGGCACCGAAATCCTCTTCAAACTCAAAACCCTCCAACACTCTAGCTGCCTCTTGAAGATGTCCAAGCCCAGTGTGGGCCTGCGATTTTTGGGCTAATTTGGATGGAGCACCCATTTCTTCCTGTATAGCATCTGCAATATCATCATAATATTTTTTGTACACCTCAACACAAGATTTCAGAAGCTCCAACCGCTCATTAACAGAGGTTTTGCTAAATGACTCAAATGCCAATTTTGCAGCATTGACCGCTAAATCAATATCTTCCTCTGATCCAAGCGAGATTTGTGCACAAACAGTTTCTGTTGCAGGGTTAATTACATCAAAGGAATTTGGTTGTAATGGATTTACCCATTCACCGTTTATATAAAATTGATGATAATCGCGCATAATTTCTCCCGACATTAATAAATTAGGAACACTCTGATATCATAGCAATAAGCGGGGCTAGCTTGAACAACATATTCACTTGACTCACATCCTTTGATAAGGGGTTCTGTGTTAGTTTCCAAGAGGAGTAGTCAGAAATTTACACAACAAGTTACTTATAGAGACGTGTTGGAGCATAAGACGGAGTTTTATACAATGAATCAGGCAATTTCAAATGATGAAATGACATTATTTCGGGATATGGCGCGAAAGGCATTTCAAACAGAAGTGGCTCCCTATTTCGAAAAATGGGAATCTGAAAAAGAAATGCCAAGAACCGTTTGGAATACCCTTGGCTCCGCGGGACTCCTTTGCCCAGATATTGCCGAGGAATACGGAGGTTCTGGTACCACACCTCAAGTTACACTTGCATTGATAGAAGAATTATCTCACATGGGCTTAGGAGGATTAGCAACGGGCTACGGGATACATTCGAACATTGTAGCTCCATATATCGCGCGGCACGGTACCGAAGAGCAAAAACAATGCTGGCTTCCCAGAATGGTATCAGGGGAAGTAGTTGGAGCTCTAGGAATGACAGAGCCCGGAGCGGGATCTGATGTTCAAAGTATTAAGACTAATGCGGTGAAGGACGGTGATAACTGGATACTGAATGGTTCAAAGATATTTATAACCAACGGTATTCACGCTGATTTGGTTGTCGTAGCAGCAATTACAGAGCCAGGCTTGGGTGCTAAGGGTATCTCTCTATTTTTAGTCGATACGAAACTTAATGGTTTCGAGAAAAGCAAAAAGATTGACAAGATTGGTCAACACTCCTCCGACACGGCACTACTATTTTTCCAAGATATCTGTCTAGATAAAAGTGCACTACTTGGGACGCTAAATAAAGGCTTCATCATTATGATGGAGGAACTCGCTCGAGAAAGACTTGGAATTGCAGCACAAGCTATAGCTGCCGCTGAAGGTGCGCTAGAACTAACCGTCGAGTATGTAAAAGAGCGAAAAACATTTGGAGAAACTCTCGCTACACATCAAAATACCCGCTTTAAACTTGCAGACGTTAAAACTGATATTGCGCTAAATCGAGCTTTGTACGAGAAGGCTTCCGATGACTACGCGAGGGGTTCGTTGACCGCCGATGACGCGGCTATGCTCAAATTAGCTAGCTGCGAAATGCAATGCCGAGCAATCGATGATTGTTTGCAACTTTTTGGTGGCTATGGATATACCACTGAGTACCCTATATCTCGCTTTTTTCTAGATGCTCGTGTTCAGCGAATCTATGGTGGATCTTCAGAGATAATGAGAGAGCTAGTCGCGAGAACTATGTTGGGAAAATAATTAAGCTATTACACCTTCTGAACGAAGCTTATCCATAGCCTCCTCACTGAGCTCAAGTAAATCGCCCAATATTTCTTTATTATGACTACCAATGTCCCCTCCCGGCCAATCTGTTTTTCCGGGTGTTCCCTCGAGAAGAGGCATTATGGCTGGAATTTTCAGCGGCTTCCCATCGATCTCGACTTGTTCAAACATACCGCGCTCTTGATAGTGAGGATCTTCCATCATGTCTTCAACGTTATAAATCGGTCCAACGGGTACACGCGCTTCCTCTAGGATATCGATTACTTCTCTTGCTAGAAGAGTCTTGCACCATTTTCCTAAAGCTTCATCAATTTCATCTTCATACTGCAAGCGACCAGAATTATCAGCCATTGCCGGATTTTCAGACATATCTGGACGACCAGCTGCTATCATCAATCGCTTAAAAATAGAATCACCGTTCCCACCGATGACCACAAATTTCCCATCTCTGCATGGGTAGGTATTCGTAGGCACGATGCCAGTAATAGTTGTTCCGGATGGTTCTCGAACAACACCGCCACCGTCGTACTCTGGAACAATACCCTCCATAAGATTAAATATAGACTCATATAATGCAACATCAACAACTTGACCTTCACCACTTTTATCTCGTGCAATGATGGCCAGCGTAACACCAAGAGCAGCATGAATGGCGGATACGGTATCTCCCAGAGAGATATTTGGCCTGACAGGTGCCTTGCCGGGTTCTCCATTTATATACCGAAATCCTCCAAATCCCTCAGTGACGGAAGCATAGCCAGGTTTCTCCGAGTATGGGCCAGTCTGTCCATAGCCAGATATTCTGGCGTAGATTAACCCAGAATTTCGCTTTTTAGCCACGTCCGGACCGAGCCCCCAAGACTCCATAGCCCCAGGACGAAAGTTTTCCACCACTACGTCGGCTGAATCAAATAACTGCAGTACTATCTCGCGACCTTTTTCTGACTTAAGATCCAAAGTTACACTTTTCTTATTTCGTCCCAAACTTCGATACCAGAGTGATGCTCCATCTTTAACCACTCTCCAACCACGTATTGGATCACCTCCTGGCGGTTCAACCTTTATTACTTCGGCACCGAAGTAAGCCAGCATAGTCCCAGCAAATGGTCCAGCTAATAGTTGTCCCAGCTCAATTACTCTAATACCCTCTAAAGGCCTCATTTTTGTAGAGGTCATATACTAATCCTTATTGAATAAATACTTTTTTTTATGCTAAACCTAAATTTCTTTTAAAGCATCTGCCAATGCTGAAATTAACAGGTCTATCTCATGAGATTCAATCACAAAAGGCAGACCTAATTGAAGCGTATCCCCTCCGTACCGAATATAAAATCCCTTTTCCCACATGCGCATAGCAACCTCGAAAGGTCTGCGTGCAGGCTCCCCCGGATAGGTCTCCAGGGTCAATGCGCCCGCGAATCCAAAATTCCTAATATCCTTGACGTTCGGCATGTCTTTAAGTGAATGAATACATTGCGAAAAATGAGGTGCTAACTTGGAAACACGTTCCGGTAACCGCTCCGATTCAAGTATTTTTAACGCTGCGAGCCCTGCTGCACAAGCGACCGGATGTGCAGAATATGTGTATCCATGAGGGAATTCCAACATATAATCAGGAAGTCCAGACTCCATGAAAGTTTGATAGATTTCACTAGTAGCTACCACTGCCCCCATTGGAATTGCTCCATTTGTAAGTTGCTTTGCGATATTCATAACATCAGGTACTACACCAAAAACCTCCGCTCCGGTCATCCCACCACAGCGTCCAAAGGCAGTTATTACCTCATCGAAGATAAGTAAAATATTGTTCTGCTCACATAACTCTTTAATACGCTGTAAATATCCCTTGGGCGGAGGTATGACTCCCGCTGAACCAGCCATGGGCTCGATAATAACTGCTGCTATGTTAGAAGGATCGTGGAGCGTAATTAATTCAGCCAACTCCTCGGCTAAATGTGCACCGTGATCCGGCATACCCTCACTGAAGACGTTTTCTGGCAGCATAGTATGAGACAAATGATCTGCCTGAATTCCCTCTCCAAAAAGTTTTCGATTGGCTCCAATTCCTCCGACCGAGAGCCCTCCAAAATTAACTCCGTGGTAACCTTTTACTCGACTAATAAATCTAGTCTTCTGTGTTTCTCCCTTGAGACGCCAATAGGCACGAGCCATCTTTAAAGATGTATCTACCGTCTCGGAACCGCTGTTAGTAAAAAAAACATATTCCAAGACATCGGGCGTTAACTCTTTAATCTTATTCGCAAGCTCGAAGGATTTTGGTTGTCCAAACTGAAACGAGGGTGAATAATCGAGTGTTTCCAATTGCTTTTGTACTGCGCTACTAATCTCTGGTCTATTGTGTCCAGCGCCCGTGCACCAAAGGCCAGAAAGGCCATCCATAATGCGTCTTCCCTGATCATCTATATAGTAGATGCCTTCGGCACCAACTATCATTCTTGGATCCGCCTTAAATTGGCGGTTCCCGGTATAAGGCATCCAATGTGCCTCTAAATCAGCAAACTTCCTCTTCTTCTCACTACTATTCATCTCATGCCTTGCGTTACTATCTCAAGTTTTATACGACGGGTGTATGATCTGTCCTACGGTGTTCACAACCCTCCAGCTCAATCTTGATATCCAGAAATCGATTTTGCTGCC